>NZ_JBUBKD010000001.1:0-50442 GCF_054902215.1 Nitrospira sp. CMX1
GTGCGGCGGACGGGAACATACTTCCACTCATCGGCGAGTTGATCGGCGCCACGCAGCGTGCGCGCCCCCCAAATCACTCGACCATTGATCGGGAATATGCGCAAACAATTGATCCCCAGCGGATTCAGCATGCCGTTCTCATTATCATTAAGGGAAACGTTCAGACCCTGAATGCCGTTGATGGCTGCATCAAGTCCGGCAGGCGCTTTCCATACACCGCGTGCAGTATCAGTGCGTGCCATGACCCCGGCAATAATTCCGCACGGAACAAAGGTATCAATTTGCCCATCACGGAGCGGGTCGGCTTCAAGCACCCGTGGAAAGTACAAGGCAGCATTGCGGGCCATGGTGCCAGACAGTCCGAGCCCTCCCAGGCCCTTCTTGGCCTCAGCTGTCGCTGTATCTTTGTTCTTACTCCAACTTGCTGGAGAGTCGACAATCAGCATCGCCCGTCGTTCGGTGCAGTACGCCATGGCCGCTTGATACACAATGGGAGGTACATCGTCTTCTCGTTTGTCCGGGGGGATACAGAGAAGGTTAAACAGATCCGCTTTGTCCAGTGCGAACATTCCGGTTTTGAGATCTTTTTTACCCTCATATTCCGCCTGCTTCAGATCACCGCCATCGGACCCCTTCATGTCTTCTTCAGCTTTTTTCAGTTCAGTTTCAGCCTTGGTAATGTCACCTGGTACCTGCGGCCTGGCATCTTTTGCTGCGGTAAGTTTAATTTCGGCGCTTGTGGCTGCATCCGCCAACTCACTCTTGGCAGTTTCCTTCGCAGACGCTAAGGCCTTTTCTGCCGCATCGATCTTCGCTTGGTCCGGTGGGTTAGCACTGGTTGCCTTATTCAATTCGTCGTTCAGCTTTTTAAGCTTGTCTGATGTGTCTACCGCCTTCTTGACCTTGGGCAGTTTGTCACCTGTCAATTCCACTAGACTTGATTCAGCCTTAAGCACTCTATCGATCCGCCGCGTGGTGTCAGCGACCGTCAGATTCAAGAACTTTTCACTACTATTCCCCAGCCGAACTGTAAGGTTGAATAGAGCATCGGTGGCGCTGAGCCCTAAACGTGTCCGCATCTCATCGGAGACTTCCACGTCTATCGTTGCCCGCAGCTTCTTACCCCATGTGCCAGGACTTTTTGCGACGAGAGCCAGATCATCTACTCCCAAGCTCGCCCTAGCATCGTCAGGTGCCTGCGGATCCTTATAGAGTCTGACAATGATCGCTTGACTACCGCCGTTCAGATAAAAATCTCGAACAGCGTAACTCATGGGATAGTTCACCCCCAACCCGCCAAACTGCCGTTCAAAGTCCCCGAAACTGTTTATTGTCACCGGTTCGTTCGCAGGCCCCCAAATAGCCCGGCCCAAGAATGCTGTAATGGAAGTCGCAACTCCCGTAATCGTACGCACTCCGCTCGGGATTTCTTCGATGTACACTCCTGGATATGTCGGCGATGTCGGCATTGGTGTCCTCCACTCAGCTGTTGGTTCGTTCTAATTCACCTCTGACTTCCCTCTTTCTTGCCCCGTCAATCAGTGACTGATTCTGCTTGCCTCTCGAAGCCTCTGCACAATGTCTTCTCGACCGATGTTGATAAAGTCTCTCCGGTGCGAAGTGAGCTGGAACGTACAGGCCGCCGTCAGGTCTGGTGTCACGCTCATAATGATCAAATCCGGATACGTAGCGAGCAGCTGACTGCAAAGACCAGGCTCATGCTCGCCTTCCTGAGTGAGGATGACAGCATCGGCATTAGCCCGACCGGTCTCTTGCAATATTTTCATCGGCCCACGACAATCGCCGACCACTTCCATATCGTCCTGTTCGTCCACGAGCCTTCGAACAGTATCGGGAACCATTGCGGGATGATTCGCAAAAAGCACCCTAATCCTGTCCACTGACGACCTCACATTGCTGAATACACACGGTAGTGCCACTAGCGCTGAATTCCCATAGATCTGGATGATCAATTTGGATCTACAGCGTGATCCAGACGGATCTAGATCTTCTCGAATCCTTCACGCGCGAGCGTGTACGCATTTCCCGTTGTTTCCGAAAAATCGATCGTGGCTACTTTGGGGAAGGAAGGGAGGGGTGGCTAGACGCTGCCGGCTCTACTTACTCGTTCTTTCACATGTTTCACAACTAAATAACGATTGGGTACCTGAAGTTTATCGAGAATATTATGAACATGATTCTTGACCGTCGACACTTCGACGTGAAGTCTGGTCGCGATTTCCTTATTGCTCAACCCATCTTCAATCAGCTGCACAATCTCGGTCTCTCGTCTGGTCAGAGCTATGCCGTTCGACACTCCGACTCTTTCTTCCTGACGAGCAAGCAATGACATTCGACAGAATGCGAGGTGGGCGATTCTTGGAGAACAGAGGGTCTCTCCTCGTGCGATCACCCGGAGATTGGCTTCCAGGTCCTTGAGAGACGCGTTCTGTAGCAAATAGCCGGAAGCCCCTCCGGCCTCAATACAATAGAGAATATCGGCTTCTCGATCAGGGACATCGATCACCAGGACCTTCACTCCCAGCGGCAACCCATTCACCCAAGGACTGTTCTTTTCACCCTGTTGACGCAATAATGGAAACTCTACAATCAGGACATCAGATCTACATTCAGCGATATTCCGTTCTGGCTCCCCTAATTGCGCCGCCATGTGCACGACGCAGAAGGAACCGCACTGCGAAAGACAACAACTGAGAGATTCACGAAGAAGCTGGTTACTATGGACGATGGCGATCCGAACTTCTGAAGTCTGCATGACCATCCAATCGTGAGCATCAACAGAGGTTCCGCAAGACGACCATTCGAATCCTGTTCTTCAAAATAGGGTCCAACGCCAACTTGAACATCGGCTACTTGGATCAAGAGGCTCACGAAGTCTAAACATATGGAATGCAAACATCATTCCACTGAAATAATTATTCTTGTCTCTCTCACTGATCACTTTTTACGATCCCATACAATCCTCATGCGATTCTAAGCCCTGTACTTTATTGGAGTTTTCATGTTCCATTCGCATGCTGTCTACGCTCGATTCACATCCAATCTGTCTCAAAGTAATACGCCACGCAAAGGTGTCACGACTGCTGTATCGAAAAAGATTCAGAGCTGGTGAATCTAAAAGGATTCAATCCGCTCTTAGCGGAACTGAGAGAGTTTGACGAACGTAAGATGAGGTCGCTTCAGAAGAATACGAAGAGAAACTCGCGCTGGATCTACACCTGCATGTTATCGCTCAGCTTACGTAGGAAGGCATTCACTCCGCAAAGGGCCTGTCGCTATTGGACACGTTCCACCGTCGCAAATTTTCGTCGCCCGATTTTCAGGCGATGCTGTTTGCCCTGAACAACCTCGAGCGTGGCATTGGCATCGCCCTGTTTCTGCCCATCGATCTCGACGCCGCCTTGAATGATCAACCGGCGCGCTTCGCTCTTGCTGGGAACTAGCCCTGTTTTAGCGACGAGATCAACCAGCCCGATGGCCTTTCCATCTCGCAGGTCCTGCGCAGTCAGCTGCACGCGCACATCCGGCTCATCGGGAAATTCTTGTTTCTGGAACTTGTGTGAGAACTCCGCTCTGGCCTGTTTCCCTGCTTCAGCTCCGTGGTACTGCGCCACAATCAGTTCAGCGAGCGTCTGTTTGGCTTCCATCGGATGCAGTGACCTGGCCTGACCGAGATCTTCCCTCGTGAGCAATTCATAATAGCGATACATCAACGTGTCACTGATCGACATCACCTTGCCGAACATCTCGCCTGGCTTGTCTTCCAGCGCGATGTAGTTGCCGACGCTCTTGCTCATCTTCTTCACGCCGTCAGTGCCTTCGAGCAACGGCATCGTGATGACCACCTGTGATTCTTGACCATAGTCTCGTTGTAACTCGCGCCCGACTAGTAGGTTGAATTTTTGATCCGTCCCTCCCAACTCTACATCCGCTTTCAACGCGACGGAGTCGTATCCCTGAACAAGTGGATAGAGAAATTCGTGGACACTGATGGGCTTTTGCTCATGATACCGTTTGTGAAAATCATCCCGTTCCATCATTCTGGCGACTCGATAATGTGCGGCCAACTGGATCAATCCATCGGCCGTCATCGGTCCCATCCAGCGACTATTGAATTCGATAGTGGTCTTCTCAGGATCGAGAATCTTGAAGATCTGACGCTGGTAGGTCTTGGCATTCTCTTGGACTTGTTCTTTTGTCAGGGCCTTGCGTGTCTCGGATACGCCGGTCGGATCGCCGATCATGCCTGTGAAATCACCGATCAGGAAAATCACGTTGTGTCCCAGGTCTTGGAAGTGTTTCAGTTTATGGATAAGGACCGTATGTCCAAGGTGCAGATCGGGCGCCGTCGGATCGAATCCCGCCTTGATACGTAGGGGCCGCTTCTCCAAGAGCGATCGCTTCAGCTTGGCCTCGAGCTCGGTCTGCTGAATGACCTCCACCGCACCACGGAGTATCAAGTCGAGTTGTTGGGCTATATCCTTCATGACACACGTCGCTCCGTCTCTTGTTGTGTCTCCCCTGTAGAGACCATCACCAATGGTTTCAGCCGTTCAAATTTCTTGGCCCCGATTCCTTTGACGCCACGAAGATCCTCAACTGTCCGGAACCGTCCCGCCGACTCTCGAAACACAATCACCCGTTGTGCCAAAACAGCACCAATACCGGGCAAGGCCTCCAATTCATCGGCAGTGGCTCGATTCAGATCCAGCAATACCGGCGTCTGAAGGTGGGCTACCTTGATCGATGCTTTGGTCGCACCGCCCTGATCCGGCTCATGATGAGTGGGATGGATCACAAACTGCGTGACCTCCCCTTGCATGGAGACGTGATGCGGTTGGACGGACAGTTGACGCACCCATCCCATCCACAACACAACTCCTATCGTGACGGCCAGCATTCCCAATTTAAGGAATAGAGACTTGATCATCCCTTCCCCGTCTTTCTCAGCTGGTGAATAGCAGCCCCATCAAGATCTTCGATGGCTTCCATGACGCCCTCGGCGAGCGTCGGATGGGCATGGATGAGTCCAGACACTTGGGTAGCCGTCGCCCCGACTTGCATCGCCAACGCCGGTTCATGGATGAGATCCGCTGCATGGGCTCCGAGGATATGCATGCCCAAGATCCGATCCGTCTCAGCATCGGCAATAACTTTGTAAAACCCCGTTGTGTCTCCCGTCGCCTGAGCCTTCCCCAGAGCCCCATAGCGAAATCGTCCGACCTTCACCGCTTGGTTCGGATCCTTCCCATTCTGCACCGCACGCGCCCGGGCCTGTTGTTCGGTCAATCCCACACGTCCGATCTCCGGTAGCGTGAAGATACCGGCTGGGATCACGTCATAATCGATGGCTCGTTGATGCCCAAGAATATGCTCGACCGCCACCTGCCCTTGCGTTGATGCGACATGAGCCAACATCGCCTTGCCTGTCACATCACCGATTGCATAGATACCTGAGACATTCGTGCGCATGTGTTCATCAACCAGCACTTCGCCACGCTGCCCAATCGAAACACCGACCTGTTCCAATCCGATCCCTCGCGAGTTGAATCCGCGCCCCACCGAGACTAAGAGCTTCTCGGTCGTCATCGTGCTTCCGTCTTTCAACGACAGCACCACTGATTCGGATGATCGTTCTACCTGCTCCACGGTGGTTCCGGTCAGGACCGTGACCCCACGCTTCTTCAACTCCCGCTCCATCGTGGACGAAATCTCCTCATCCTCCAATGGGAGGAGCCGCGGCATCAGCTCCAGAATAGTAACCTGCGTCCCAAGACCGCTGTACAACGCGGCGAACTCGCACCCCTCCACCCCACCACCCAGGATGGCAAGGCTGGCCGGAACCTGTGTCAGGTCGAGTATCTGCTGGCTCGTCACAATCTGCCGACCATCAATGGGAAATTGGGGGAGGTTCGGCCATGAAGATCCGGTGGCGATCACCAATGCATCGGCATGAATCTCACGCTGTGCTCCATCCGGCAGTGTCACGGCAAGGGTGCGTGCGTCCTTGACAACCCCCTGCCCTGTGACCTGTTCGATCCCCCAACCTTTGAACAGAGTCGCAATCCCTTTCACAAGCGTGGCAACCACCTTCTCTTTCCGAGTCACCATGCGGGCAAGATCGTAGGTCACAGGCGCCTGAAGCACGAGCCCCAGATCCTCCGATTTCTTGAGCTTGTCACCGAGCTCCACGACGGAGAGCAGCGCCTTGCTGGGAATACAGCCCCAGTTGAGGCAGACCCCGCCGAGCTGTTCTCGCTCGATGACTGTCACCCGCGCGCCGAGTTGAGCCGCACGAATGGCTGCGACATAGCCGCCGGGACCAGCTCCAAGAATCGCGATGTGGGGTGAAGAAGTCATTGGATCAATCGCTCATCGTTGATTGAGGCATTGCAACCAGTCACCAATGATCCAATCACACAATGGTTCGGCGATCCAACGGACAAGACGTTCAATGTTTCTGACTGGCGAGAAAAGCCTCGTATTGCGCGGCCGTCATCAGTCGATCAACTTCTCCGGGACTGCTCAGCTCGATGACAGCCATCCATCCCTTGCCATAGGGGTCTGAATTCACCACCTCAGGATGATCTTTTAGATCTGTATTGATCTTGGTGACCGTGCCGCTCACCGGCGTGTAGATCGTTGAAGTGGTTTTGGTCGACTCAACCTCCCCGATCTGCTGTCCGACCTTCACCGTCGCCCCGACCTTGGGAAGCTCCAGAAAGACGATGTCGCCCAACGCATCCTGCGCAAAGTGGCTGATCCCCACCGTCGCTTGTTTGCCGTCAACTCGAACCCACTCATGCTCTTGATGATAGCGCAAATCGGATGGAATCATGTCGGCTCCGTTTTTGAGATTCAGTATGAGAAGCTGAGGTTCAGGCGAGGACAGGCACCCGATTGCTCAGCCTCAACCCTGACCTGGTAAATTCCTCAGGATGGTAGAGGGAGCGAGTGGCATTGTCAAGAAACGGGCCGGCCATCATCGCCGGCCCGTTTACGAATGATGCTATGCGAAGATCTCCATACCGGGGAAGAAGTAGCCGATCTCAAACTGAGCAGTCTCCGGCGAGTCTGAACCATGCACGGCATTGAACTCGATATTCGCTCCATGGGTTTTGCGAATGGTTCCCGCGTCCGCCTTTGCCGGGTCCGTCGCGCCCATCAGCTCTCGGTTCCTTTTAATGGCATTCTCACCTTGGAGCACAATGACCACGGCAGGACCGGAAGACATGAAGGCGCACAAGCTCCCGAAAAATGGTCGCGCTTTGTGGACCGCATAAAACCCTTCCACAACAGACTGAGACATATGAATCATCTTGATGGCAATCGGCTTCAATCCCGCTTGTTCATATCGAAGGATAATATCCCCGATGACATTTTTCTTTACAGCATCCGGTTTGACGATGGCCAATGTTCGTTCGTTCATGATCGATCCGACTCCTCTAGTATTGAATATTATTAGCGAATCCACTGGAACAGTGGACACATTATAGGAGGGCACTCTTCCGGCTTGCAAGCATGGTGCAGCGGCACGACACAGCACCTCCAGCACAATTTTTTGTACGGCAACCGCTCATCCGGAACTCATCGAAGGGCTCGCACGAGGAGAGAAGACGTCCCTCCGACCTCAGACGGCCTTGAGACGAAAGAAACCGTAGACGACCATCTTGAACAGCACCCATCTCTGCCCGACACGTCGAATCATGTTGGTGCCGTAGGTCCGTGCTTCGTAACGAATGGGAATCTCCACAATCTGCAGATTGAGCTTGGACGCACCGAACAGCAGATTGAAATCCCCAGGAGGATCGACATCGTCGAAATACTGTCGATTGGCCGCCAGGCGTTCATAGTCACGCCGGAAGAAGACTTTGGTCCCACAACGCGGGTCCTTGATTCGCTGATTGAGCAGCCACGAGAATGCCGCTCCAAATACCGTATTGACGAACAGAACGAGCAGACGCCTCGTATGTCCCTCCTGAGGGTAGATCAGCCGACAGCCTATGATGAACTCCCCCTTTCCGCTCGCGATCGCTTCATAGAATTTCGGAAGGGCCTCCGGTGGCATCGACACATCCGCGTCCAGGATCATGAGAATATCGCCCAGGGCATGGGCAAATCCCTTGCAGATCGCATCGTGTTTTCCTTGCCCATCCTGTACCAAGAGTTTGATATTCCTACTTGGATAAAATGCCCTGACGCGTGTGATCTCTTCCACGGTTCCGTCGATCGAATGCCCGTCGACAAACAGAATCTCCTGGCGGCCTCCGAACTCCGGAATCCGTCTCAAGATCGCATCAATATGGCCTTGTTCGTTCCGACACGGGATGACGATGGTCGTTGAATAGGGCCGTTCCGGCCTCCGGAGCCTCGCACGAGCAATCACATAATGCGACAGACAGAGTCCACGCCATCCTGGGAGATGGGCGAGCAGCCTGTTGCACAACGGACCAAGCAGCGGAACTGACAAGGGTAACAACAATCGTCGCTCGACCTTCACGACATCGAAATCGGCGAGATACAGGAGATTCGTGAGATCCGCCGGCGAGAGCCAGCTTTGCTCGCGCTGCGGCATCTTCAGCCCAACGTTCTCACACAACCGGAGAATCGGTTCCCACACATGGTTGTGAGACGACATGATGACTCTGGTCTGGGCGGTACAGAGACGGCGTAGACGTTTGAACGCCGCCTGGACATCCAGCAAATGGCCGACCACATCCGCGAGAATGATGACATCGAAGTGTTCATCAAGCTCGAGTGTTTCGACATCCCCGACTCGAAACTCCAAGGCCGGATGCCGTTGAGCCGCCTCCTTCACCATGACAGGACTCAAATCGATACCAAGTCCACGCGACGGCTTCAACGCGGCAAGGAGATTGCCGATCCCTGACCCGATTTCCAAGACCCGTAATCCCTCGGGTACAAGAAACTTGAGATAGCGGGTTTGATCCTCGTAGTAGGCCTTGGCCTTCTTCTCCCAGAACAGCCGATGCGGGGCGTAGGCATCGAAATGATCGCGGATCGCTTTTTTCTTGGTACTGGTCTGGAATCGCCCTCCCGGATGAAAAGGATCAGACGACGTCTCGAGATCCGTCTCATCCCAATCCGGCGAGGGAAAGAGTTTATAAAGTCTCGCTGGTCCCATAGGGATCCGTGCACGGCTAGCAGTGGATCCACAGTAGCACCGGCAGATCGTTTTGGCACGAGTTCCGAAAGAATCGGCGGGAAGAGATTGTGGTCACACCACGTCAGAGCACCGACGATGCGCTGCCGACAGAGGACACTGGATGTTCATGATCAGCGATCACACTCCAGGCCATATTGTTTCCGAATGTTTTGGGCAACATCTGGTGGTTCTTTGGTCAAGAGCGCACAGGTCGTAAAGTTGCCGATGACCTTTTTCCTGCCCTTATCGACGTAAGTCCAGTCGACAATTTCCGTCTTTGCAAACGAATACATCTGGCCCTTCTTCAATGATCGAACCACCGGCAGATTTTCGATCTGCCCCGACCACAGATCGCCTTCCCCTTTCAGATTGGAAATCCAGAGGTACTCAAGACTCTCCCCTTCACTCACCCGCACCTTCACCGAATAGTGGCCGGTATCGGACGGCGGTGATCCCGCTTTTTTCAGAAAACCCTCCAGTCCGGCACGGGCGCGCGCCATGGCCTTTTGCATCGCCGGATCCTCATCGCTGATCTCGACCGTACTATCGCTTTTCGCCTTGTCGGTGAATGAATCAGCGAACACCGGTGGGGACATCAGTGCCACAATGAGCCCAATCTTCAGCGCTACCAGTCCTCTCATACCTACCCTCCCACGCGCGTGCAGAACATCCGTCCGTCTAGGGCGACCATATTGACCCTTCTGCCGACTCTAATGCAAGATCGTCGGTTGGCTCCCCACCTCACCTCATCACCGCTCAAAGTCTCCCGACCACCCCCGTTGACAGAATGAGTTCATCTGGTCATTGTTACACCGACACCATGTCGCGTCGTCACGGTGCCCCCCACACGCCTTCCCGCCACCAGCGTCCCAAGCATCCACTGGTACGCGTTGTTCGTGGAAGCTGGCGGGTGCTCATCGCATGTCTGCGTGCCATCCTCAAGGCTCCGCCGACCATTCAAGTATGGAGTACGGTAGCCATCCTCATCACTGTGGCTTTAACCATCAATTGGATCTATCACGCCTATTATAAGCCGACGGAACTATTCTTTCCGGTCGAACCGGCCTTTCACAAAAGCCCTCGTGAAACGTGGGGAGAGTATGGACCACTGTTCGAGATCCATTCGACGGCGATCATTACACCGGAGCTGCTGGCCGCCATCGCGCAAGCCGAAGGCTCCGGCAATCCTGTTGCGCGAACCTACTGGAAATGGCGCCTCACCTCGCACAATCCGCTGGAGTGGTATCAACCTGCCTCCACGGCTGTCGGGATGTTTCAGATCACCGACGGCACGTTTCAAGAAGGGAAACGCTATTGTATTCACAACCATGTCGTCGTTGAAACGGGACCATGGAACAATTTCGATTCCTGCTGGTTCAACAGCCTGTATAGTAGAGTCATTCCTGGACATGCCATGGAACTGACCGCCTCGTTGCTCGACCGACAGGTCACGCGGTTGATTGGAGACCGCGAGGCTACGTTCGAACAAAAACAGGAGCTGGCCGCAGTCATACATCTCTGCGGCGCAGGAGCCGGCCGCAACTATGTCAAACGGAACTATCGACTGACGCCGCACCAGCACTGTGGCGCCCATGATCTCAGAACCTACCTACTGAAGATTTCCGCTTTGAAACAGCAGTTCACGTTCCTCAGGGGACAGTGAGGACGAGTGCTACGTCATGAGTGCTGAGTCTGATCGAAAAACGTAAGAGTCAGCAGAGGGATTAGCAAGGGTTGACGGAAGCGAGCGCACCCAACGAGGACTCCATGTCCGCCAGGATCTGAGTCCGGCTCGGTTCAGCGGTGAGATACCCGATGAAGCTATGCCCACCAGAATAGGTTGGAGAAAGCAGCAACGGACTGATCCCCCAATTGGTATTGGCCGGTAACGTGCCAGGCAGGGCAAGGCGAATCCCATTGATGAGCAGATCGGCGCTCGACGTACGGTAGAGTCCGTTGCCACGCACTGTATCGGCCGGTGTGGCAACCCCCACAATCTTCACGGCACCCACCGGTGGCTTCTGCACCTGTCCAAACACCTCGTCATATGACGCATTACTGTAGAGATTTCCTTGAGAATGTGGCACGACAAGCACACGACGGCAGGATGGGAATGCAAGTTGTTCCCGATAGGTGGTCGCATGGCGAGTGATCGTCGCCTGATCGATTTGATCGGCCTTAGTAATCGGACGTTGCAAGACCTGGGCAATCATGCCGGAGGTCGCCAATCCCACTCCTTCCAACCCGCGCCAAAAAGCAGGCACCGTAAGCCCTAACCGTTGCTGACCTGCTTCAAGAAAATCTTTAACGGCTCCGGAGGTCGGATTGATGTTCAGAAAGAACAGATGGCACGTGGCCTGAACGGACGGAATCATCGTCGGGAGCTTGCTTAGAAACTCCAGCTCCAATTTCCCACCGTTCAGTCTCGCTTCATCGAGCGTCGTCGTCACCCCGTTCACAAAATAGATCGCCGTGCGAGGAGCCCCCGCATTCTGGCAAGCCGGTTGAGGTTGTCCTTGCACGTCCGCGTCAGGCAACCACCCCGCTCCCATGAGCGCGAGCAGCGACAGCACAAGAGACCATCGGATGCTCACGATTGACATGCCGTCACCCATTGGTCCGCCGGCAGCACAGGGATGCTCGCGGTCTTCACCTGATCATCGGCTTTCAGATAGGCCTCCGAACGGCTCGACGTATTCAAAAGTTGCGCGCGCACGTCAACAAACACCGTATGGAAGTCACGAGGTCGTCTCGCCATCAGGCACTCCAAGGCCCGAAACCGTTCCGTTGCGTGGGTGAGGGATAGGGTTGGACTGCCTGCATCAATCAGGGATGACTGAACGGCCCTCGCATACTGACGCACGGCCTTCTTGAGATCAGCGCTGGCCTGGTCAGCATAGGTCGTGTCGATATACCGATCGACGTCATCACGCACCCCGTTCGTGTCGGCATCCACCCCGGCAACGGTCTCCGTTTGGATCGGGGACGATAATGGTGCGTTCTCCCCGCTGCAGGATATCAACAGACCAGCCAACAATCCCGTTGTCACAACAAAGGCAAACACCTCGATTCCCCACCGGCACAACGAATGGCTCTGGTTCTCGCGGCCTGTCATGGAACGACTCTACCGAGCCCTCACGGGGAAACGCAACTCTCGCACGGGATGCTTCGGTTCATGGTATGGTGGGTACGCAACCGCACCGTGATGAATACCAACCCCTCCATAGCTCCGGAGAGGCCCCACGCACTCCGCACAACGGTCCTGGCCGGTGCGATCGGGAATGTGCTGGAATGGTATGATTTCGCGCTCTTCGGATACTTTGCCCCCGTCTTGTCCGTCCTGTTTTTTCCTGCCTCCGATCCCTCATTGTCGTTGATCGCCACATTCAGCGTGTTTGCCGTCGGATTTTTGGCCAGACCGCTGGGTGCGCTGTGCTTCGGCTATTGGGGAGACACGCGAGGACGCCGATCAGCGCTTTCATGGTCGGTCATCCTCATGGCAATCCCCACCTGTCTCCTCGGCCTGCTGCCGACCTACGCGCAGATCGGCCTCGCCGCGCCAATTGCGTTGACCCTCTTACGGTTTATTCAAGGATTCTCAGTCGGTGGAGAATTTACCGGATCCGTGACCTTTCTGATCGAACATGCCGCACGAAACGAACGCGGCTATATCGGCAGTTGGGCCGGTTTCAGCGCACAAATCGGCGCCTTGTTGGGCTCCGGAGTCGGCGCTATCGCCGGTGCGAGTTTCACGCCGGAGACTCTGCACGATTGGGGCTGGCGCATTCCGTTCTTGGCAGGAAGTGTCATCGCCGTAGTCGGTTGGTATCTCCGCCGAAACCTCCCTGAATCACCGGCCTTTGAACGACTCCAACAAAGTGGAGTGGTCTCGTCCACACCGATTCGTGACTTCGCAACGCAGAACCAGGCACCGCTGCTTCAAGTTGTCGGCCTCGTGCTGCTGCACGGCGTAGGGTTCTATATCTTTTACGTCTATCTCCCCACCTATCTGACGAAGGTAACCGATCTCCCGATGCAGACCGCCTTAACCATCAATACCATCTGTATGGCCATGATGGCGGTGCTGATCCCGATCATGGGCAAGGTAGCCGATCGAGTCGGACCTCAATGGGTCCTCACCGCCGGTGCGGTTGGGCTCGCGTTCGGCACCATCCCATTCTTCATGTGCTTCAGCAGCGGACAGGTGATGGCGGTGGTCATGGCGCAGTTGGGTGTCACCCTCTTCGTCGCCGCCTACATGGGCCCCTTCTTTGCCGTCGTCGCCATCCTCTTTCCGGTTGCCCATCGCTACACGGGGCTTTCAATTTCGTACAATATGGCATCGGCTCTGTTTGGTGGGACCGCTCCGTTGATCGCCACCATGATTGTTGAACGAAGTGGAAGCCCGCTTGCTCCAGGCTGGTACGTGAGTCTCTGTGCCATCATCTCGCTTTTCGTGCTTCTGACCATTCAGGCCGAAAAGAATGCCGCCGCTCAAGCCCATCCCAACCCTCATTGACAGCGAAGACACACCGTGCTGTAGTTCCCCTGGCATGACCTCGCCACCCCTGATAGATCACACGAATCTAGGTACGGGTCTGTCCGGCCCACCCGTCTCACGCTGGTGGGGGTATTTCCCTGAACTTCGCCGTGACACCCTCGGCTTTCTCTTACGCTGCCAAACCTATGGCGACGTCGTCAAACTCCCAATGGGACATGTCCTGGAGTTTTTCCTGCGGCAACCAGATGCCGCCATGTACGTCCTGAACCATCCCGCTGATGTGAAACACATCCTGGTGACGAATCAAGACAATTATCAGAAGGGACCGGTTCCGCCGGTTGAATCCAGAATTTTCGGGCAAGGCGTCCTGCATACAGAAAGCACTATCCACCATCGTCAACGACGGCTTTTCCTCCCATTTTTTCACGGGCATCAAGTCGCCGCGTACAGCAGCCTCATCACCAGCACGGCCCACGCCCATGTCGCAGAGTGGTATGATGGCATGACAGTCGACATCGGACAAGAAATGGCTCACCTCACCCTCTCGATTATTTGGCGCCTGCTGTTCGGACAAGACTTACAGGCGGATGCCAGCCTCATCCGTGATGCCATTTCAGCCGGCCAACGGCTCATCAAGCTACAGTACGACTCGTTCCTCGCAAGCCTGATCCCGCTCTGGATTCCCCTTCCTCGGCATCGTCGATTTCTGCGTGGTTTCCACGTGATAGAAGAAACACTCATTCAATTGATTCGTGATCGGCGACGTAATCCCTCGTATCGGAACGACGTACTCTCGCTCTTACTGGCCGCGAAGGATGCCGATGGTCACTCACTGAACGAGAGAGAGATTCGTGATGAGCTCATGACTTTTTTGCTGGCCGGCCATGAAACCACTGCCAATGCGTTGACCTGGACCTGGGCTCTTCTGTCTCAGACCGAATCGGTTAGGGAACGGTTGGTCTGCGAGTTGAATGACGTGCTGGGCGATCGACCTCCTGACGCGGCCGACCTGCCTCGGTTGCGCTATCTCAAGATGATCTGGGACGAGTCGCTTCGCCTCTATCCTCCCGCATGGAGCCTCCATACTCGTGTCGCCCATGCCGAGGATCGACTTCCATCGGGGGCAATCCTTCCGCCCGGATCGTGGGTCTTCATCAGCCCCTGGAATCTGCACCGAAATCCACGCTGGTTCCCTGATCCCACGCAGTTTGATCCGGAGCGGTTTTCTGAGGCAGCCTGCCAGACTCGCCCGGCCTTCACGTATATCCCATTCGGTGCCGGCGGGCGTCGATGTCTGGGGGAATCCTTCGCAGAACTTGAGGGGCTCTTGGTCCTAGCGACTGTGGCATCAAAGATTCGCCTGCGCCTGAATGACGGACGGGTGATTAAGCCGGAACCTGGCATGACCTTACATCCTCACATCCCGGTGCAGATGACCGTTGAACAACTCCGCCCCCTCCAAACACCGAGCACCGTGGCATCAGTCGACTGCTTCTGACTCCTAGTCATCTGCCCGCTGATGTGATACAACCCGCCAGTGCGCATCAGAACTTCACGCCACATCATGAACGCATGACTGACAAGAGAGTATTCACGGCGGTCGGCTGCAGCCTACTCAGTATGATCGGCATGGTTCTGCAGGCCGGCTGCTTGTCACCGGTCAGTTTGACACGAGCCGTGATCGCCTACGACGATGCCATCACCGAATCGCAATCCAAGCAACTGCTGGTGAACATCGCTCGAGCGCAACACCATCAGCCGATTCACTTCACCGGCGTCTCCAATGTCGCGGCGACGTTCGATTTTCGGTTCACCGCCGGCGCCACACCGGCATTGACCGGTGATGCCAGCCGAACGATCCTCCCAGTGATCGGCGGAAGCGTGGCTGAGAATCCCACGATCAGCATCGCCCCGATTGAGGGCGAAGAGTTTACCCAACGCCTCCTCACGCCGTTCCATGAAGCCAAACTGACCTTGCTCCTGCGGCAAGGAATCGATATCGACCTCCTCCTTCGATTGATGGCCAAGGAAGTCCGAATGAGCCATGGCGATGGGACAATCGCCTATCGAAACAATCCGTCCGACAAGGCCAGCTACGAGATGTTCCGACGGGTGGTCCTTCATCTCTCCGCAATTCAAGATCACAATAGCCTCTATGTCGAGCCCTTGAATGTGGAACAAAGTTGGACCATTCCAGCGGAATCAGTCACCGCCGAAGGTTTCAAAGCACTCGAACAGGAGTACCACGTGTCCTACCATGCCAAGGACAAAACGTTTACGTTACGGAAACAAGTTGAAGTCGGGACATTCATCACGAATTACGATCCGAATCTCCTGTCTCGAGACGAGCGGGCCCATTTGCAGCATGAGAATGAACAAGGGCTCCCGCACGATGTGACGTTTGATATTCGACCGGGACACTATGGCGGTGACTGGCCACTCAAGGGAGACGTTCGGCTACGCAGTTTCAACGCGATGCTGAATTTTCTCGGGCTTTCCATCGCGGAAGAGCCGGAATACCATGTCGAGAAAGACACCCGCACGCCGGAGGTTGCTGAAAATCCCGTAAAGACGATGGACCTTCTCGTCTTGTCGTCAGCTCCGTCCGAACTCGACCTCGCGATGAAATCTCATGGGAACTACTACGCCGTGAATACGACCGGCCCTCAAGCGCGATGGAACCGCGAAGCGTTCAAACTCTTGTCGCAACTGTTTCAGATGACCGTCACGGAAGTCCCGCGGGCCGGCGTCCCAAGCATTACGATCGCGAAATAGTGCGTCACGAATATCGAGGCGTGAAGCAACGCTGAGCTCTCGCAGAGTGCGCAAAAGGCTGTCGAGCAAGGAGGCCCGCACATACGTTGGTCGTCGTCTTTCGCAAGCGACCGACGTTTCACAAGATACGCTTCACGCCGGTTGAAGCGACGTGAGAACGCCGCTGGCGGTCTTTTTCCGCGTCCGGCTACGCGTCGACCCGATCGAGATTGGGCTTCGGTGGACGGCGACCGATCAGATAGATAATACCGGGGAAAAGCATGGTCGTTCCCGGGAAAATAATCCGATTTCCCCACCAAGGCAGTTCCCAACCGGATAACTTGAGCTTGAGAAGTCCCAACCCATAGGTGAGCGATATCGACGCCAGGATTCCATAGACATAGGCAGGCACCAGCGTCGTGGACTGATCTTCGCTTCGCTGGCGTGAAGCGGCAACAATGCCCTTGAAGAGAAGATACACGGAAAGGATGAGACAGGCAGTTCCGTAATACACTGCATATTCTTGCATAGCACCGACCTCGTTAATGCCGTTGAACACCCGATCAGCTGCTAATTTATAGCGTATCTTCTCCAAACTTGTCGAGCCGGATCCCCGTTATTCCTCGACAAGGATCCTGTCGCTCTGGCCCTTCCGCTTGTTTTTTTTGCCTACTCCCAAGACAATGGCGTCACAATGGTCGGAGGATATCCGGATTACCACTTCTCGCTCACGCACAGGAGTATCACGTATGAAAATGTTGGTCATTGTATTCCGTGAATCACTCGTGGAACAGATACACGCGTTACTCACTGAGTACGAAGTAGCCGCCTACAGCGAACTGCACAATGTCACCGGGAAAGGCGCGACAGGCTTAACCAGCCAATTCTTTCTCGCCCCCACGACCAACCGCATGATCTTAACGGCGGTCTCCGACCAGTTGGCCTACCGTCTCATTGATGTATTCACACGTTTCCGATCGGAACAAGAATCGGCCACAGGCGACAGTATCGTCCCACTCCATGTATTTGTCTTAGCTTGTGAGCAAGTGGTGTAGCTCACCCCGTTGACCTCATCACACCCACACGCAGAGAACCCGCTTGGATGGTTGTACGCGTCCTGCCTACACCACGCTCACACACAACGGCCTCCAAGAGGCTCCTCTTGAAGGCCGTGTTGGAACTCGCGGTGGGAACGCTCGTTCAGTGCGTATCTCCCTCCAATGACTCCACGGCTTCTGTCGCATGCTTCTTCGCCTTGTCCCTCTTGGCCTTTGCCCCCTTTTTCATCTCCTTTCGCTCAGCCTTGAGCGCATCTCTTTTCTCCTTCATCTCCGATCGCATCTGCTCCCGCTTGGCCTTTGCGGCGGCCTTCATCTCGTCTTTCTTTGACTTAAAACTCTCCCTCATCTGTTCCTGCTCGGCCTTCATCTCGCCTTTGGCTTCGCCGGCCACAGAGCCCATTTCACTCTTCAATTCTGAGCCGAGATTAGTCAGCTCATCTGCCATCGCCACGACACCAGTTCCAACCGCGAGGGCGAACGCCACTGCCGGTACAACGATGAACCGCATGAACTACCTCCCCTGAAATAGGTGACCCGAATATGACCGACGCTGGAAACCAGCGCCCAGTCTACGGCTACCGTGAGACGGGATTTCTGGCAACTGATTTTGTGGTTTTCGACTCGAGCATTTCGCAGAAATGATAGAACAAGCCGTGCGCACAGACCCGCATACCTACGGCGCCCAGCTGGTTGTCCCCTGGAGGCCGTGCAAGATCATGCGGGTGAGGTGCGCACGCCCAATGGAGCTACTTACAGCCGCGCACTACGCCCTGATCTGCCACAGCAAATACACCAACCCAACCGCAACTGCCGCGACGACAACAAGATGCATGAACATCCTCCTCCCTATCCTTGAGTGTGAAGACCGGTTGACGCCGGAAGCCGGCGTTCGATCTACGGGTATCGCGAGATGAGTTTTCACGCAACGCATTTCAAGGTTTTCGACAGGACCGCTTCGGTTCGGCCACGAATACAAAGGGTTTGGCACGACAACCAAACCGGTAGTACCATGCAGACGATGCCGGTCACACCATGTTGTCATCACCGAACTCAGCGCTCACACCGCCGACGACATGCCTCGCCGTCGATGCGCGGCACCATCACGTCAGGCAGATTCGTTATCGGGTTGCTGGCGTGGATCCTCACTGCATCAGGACTCCAGCACGATTCTGCCATAGCCGATCAACCGCCCCCTGTCGGGCTGTGGCACAACAGCGACGACCGGACAGCCGCGCACGGAAATTTGCATTACCGAGCAGGAGGGGGTGCTCACTGGACATCTTGAGCGCAGCCTGTCACCTGATCCCTCGAAGGAAGAGACTCATTGCAGAAAATACACGGATGACCGGAAAGGTCAGCTCCTCAAGGGCATGGAAATCATCAGAGGGGTTCGTCCGGCGCAAGACCCGTGGTGGGAAGGAGGCCGTATCCTTGATCCGGATAACGGGGACACCACTTCCTGCGGTTGCGTCTCACCGATGACAATCGTTCGCCGGTGGTTCGTGGCGATATCGGCCCATTCTCTCGCACACAAACCTGGTACCGAGTTCATAATGGAGGAGGAGGTTCGGTCAAGTAAGTCTACCAGCACTGAGGCGACGCCGGTGCCGCTGTAGGATTCGGTTCAAGGTTTGAAACATCTGCTTCGAAGAGAATTTCGGAGGTATTATTTGTGATTGTTCTTACTCTGTAGCCTTCCCAAGCGCATGGCGACGAGGTCTTTCCTGGAAAGATCATCCTTGGTACCTCGGGTAATCGTATCGCCTCCTCCACAACCATCTTTCCCGCCGTCGTGTCCGGAGGATGTGCCATTGATGTGTTGAGTCCCATCACTACTGCACAGCATTTGTTCGACATTCAGAATATTGTTCTCGTGTATCATTTCTATTGCGGGGACACGACTTTTACAACGGATCGTCTCATTGAAGCGTCTAAACAAGAGCAGGAAGCGAATAGTTCAGAGCTGTACGATCGACACAATGTCTGTATCAAGAATTATGAGACATTGCCTTCATCAAGACACCGCCCTTATCCGTCGCCATATCGGCACCCTACGCACGCAAACATCTATGGCTATTTCTACAGCGATACGGGCCGACTGACGGAGATGGTACGCGACGGAGCAACGATGACGATGTGGGTTTGATCAGGCGGTTGTCGTAAGCCACCTGCCCAAGTGGTTTACGACAACCAGTTCACTTTTCATCGTTTCACGAGTTCGACCCTCCGGTTTTTTGCTCGTCCCTCTTCGGTGCGGTTGTCTGCAACTGGCTGTTCCATGCCGAATCCTGCCGCCGTCAGTCGTGTTGCATCGACGCCTTGCGCCACCACAGCCTTCATCACAGCGTGGGCGCGGTCTTCTGACAGTTTTTTGTTCGACTTCGCATCGCCGATGTTATCGGTATGGCCTTCTATCGAGATCTTGAAATCGGGATTTGCCTTCAGCATGGAGGCGACCTCTTTAATCATTCCCTGTGCATCCGACTTAAGAGCGGACTTGGCGGTATCAAAATTGATATAGAGAGTGGCGAACCCCTGCTTCTTGATTTGTGCAGCTAACTGACCGGCCGTCACCGTCTGTTGCAGCATAGCCGGCTCGATGATGGCTAAGCGGTACCCGGAGGCGCTGATAATATTGAGAGCAACCCACGTCGTCGCACCGTCTTTTTCGATCCGGAACACATGGCGCCCGAAAGTATACTTGGTTGGATTGACGCGCACACCTCCTAACGACTGAATGGCGTTTTCGTAGTTGCGAAGAATGGCCAATTCCCCCACATCCTTGATTGCCGAATAGTCTAGCTCGGTCACACGTCCTTCAGTCTGAAAGGTGGAGTTTTGAATCGCGTCGGACTTGCAGCCGTTTGATCCGCAATCAATCGGCCCATCTTGGAAACGGTCGAAGTCGACGCTCTTTTTCCCTCGTATCTCGAAGTCGGCCATGCCGCTCAATAGAGGATGATCTGTCTCAGCTGCCTGCAATGGAACGGTGCTGAGCAAGACTACGACGGTCCACCATAGCAACCCGTAATGCCCAATGATCCGATATGATACGCGGTGCATGTCCATCTCCCCTCTGATATTTTCAACGACCACTCTGGACACCGTTCGTTAGGGAATGCGTCCGCGAATGGTATCTGTCTCCCCTTGAATCGTATGGTTTGATTAATTATCATTCAGCAGTATAATCACTGCATGTACAAGAGCGCGGCATGCCTCATTCTAATAGCAATCGGAAGCGTCTCGCCAAGTCTATCGCTTGCCGATGAGGAGATACCATCTCCACAGCCCAGCGCGAAGGACCGGTTACAGCAAGTGCTGAATGAAGAAGGGGGCACAACCGTCTACATGGATGCTGCCGGAAATATACATAACACAACCAATCTCCCGAACGGCGAACAAATCATCCGGGTACAGCCACCACAAATTCCCGGACTCAATCTTGGTCCCCCGCTGCAATTGAAGAATCGGACCCTTCAGCTTTCGCCCACGCCCCCTCCGCCAGAGTACCCACAGAGGGCTCGGTAGAATTCATCTTGACGATCCATTCGCCTGCGCGGCATACTCAGCAGTTCATGCATGCCATTGCCGTCATCATCCTTCTGGCGACTCTTGTGCTCCCCGTTGGGTCTAGCATGGCGTTCCCACCGGCCGGCACGAAAGACCTATCTACACTTCAGGCTCAGGCCAATCAGGGAAATGCGGAGGCACAGAACGGCCTCGGGGAGCTGTATGCCAAAGGGAAAGGAATGCCACAGGACCATGCCCAAGCGCGAACCTGGTATGAGAAGGCCGCAGCACAGGGTCATCCGATGGCACAAAACAACCTCGCGGAGCTCTATTTCGCAGGGCTCGGCGGTCCTCAAGACCTTGTGCGGGCCTATATGTGGGTGAATCTTGCAGCCTCACATATGCAGGGTGACGAAAAGAAGCAAGCGGAAGAAAATCGTGACGATGTCGCCCAGCGCATGACTCCCGCACAAATCACAGAAGCCAAGAGGCTTTCACAACAGTGCCAGGCCAACCAGTTTAAGGGTTGCTGAGAGCTACTCGCATTTCCCAGCACTCACTGGCATCTATCCTTCCAATCCCATACTTCAGGTCAAACCTCTCGGCATCGCGAAAATGGCAACCAGGTGATTGCGTACAAATGGTAGCTAAGGGAGTTACGAGACGTGGGAAACGCGGGTGTTGCCATGCATCCGACTGAAGACGTCCCAGTCGAACTGCTTCGGCATAACTGCGTGGAGTGGAATCGGACTGATTGATCCCCGTTCACGATAGGCCAAGAGACAGCCGACAATCTCTTCAGGCGATTCGATCAGCCGGTGCACAACTTCATAGGCAAGATGCTGAGCAATTGCTTTGTCCTCGGGTATCGGCCGGGCACCCCGAAGCGTATGGCCAAGAATAGTGGCTTTGGTGGCTGGCGTGAGTGGATAGTGATCCGACCGCGCCTGCCGTTCCGGCCATTGGGCGATCACACTGGCCACGTAATCAACGAGACCATGGACTCCGCCGTCCTTATGATGCCGATGCGGTGTACGCTCGGCGACGACGAATAGGTGACTCTTGTTCGGCACACCCAATGTCCGCTTGAGCGTGCCCAGAATGATCTCATCAATATAGGCGTTGGGGTCTGGATGTTCATTGACCAACAAGCCCTCGGCTCGAGCTTGGTACGCGCATGCCAGCGCAAGATGCCCTGAGCCGGCGCCCATGATCTCCACAAAAAACACACTTCCCATCGCCGCGCTGGTGGCTTTGAGAGATTCAATGGACTGATCCGCCAGTGTCACTGCGGACTGAAACCCGAGAGAGATTGTTCCTTCAAGATTGTTGTCAATGCTGCCGGGAATGCCAACCACCTGCACGCTGAATTCTTCGTAAATGGCACGAGCTCCTCGCATACTGCCGTCGCCTCCAAGCACAATCAGTGCGCCATCTCGCACGTAAGGCTCCAGGTGGCGCATGGCTACGTGCTGCACCATCTCCTGTTTGAACTCTTCGAAACGGCTACTGCCGATGGGGCTGCTGGGATGGCTGCCCATGCCGCGAGTATGTTCTTCGGTAACACGTTCGATCCAATTATTGGCCAGACCCAGATAGCCGTGCCGAACGAAATAAACCTCCAACCCCATGCGTTGGCCGGTCACATGCAATTCTTTTAGGGCAGCGCCGGCGCCGGCAAAATCCCCTCCGGACACGAGGGCCACAATCCGCTTGAGTCCTCTGGGCTTGAGTGTCACGCGGTCTTTCCTCGCGCGCTCCACCGTGACCCATGTATTGCGCACAACTCGTTCCCGCTCGGACAGGCCGACTGCTGTTGAGTAGCCGGACATCCGTCCCTGTTCGACCGTGAGCAGTACGACATTGTCTTGGCTTTCCTTGTAGTCGCTGAACTCACTGAAGGCTTCATGGAATGGGCGTTGGTCCAAATAGATCATCAAAGCCCGCAATGTGGAACTGTGGGTATAGAGGCAAGCCACTTTTCCCTTTTGTATGACGCCTAATCGATGGAGGCCATCGATGACATCGACATAGAGGTCGAAGAAGGAGTTACCATCCGGATAACAATACAGCGGATCTTTCATCAGCCGCTTGGCTGTGGATGTCTCGACGCCGAACGCACGTACCGCTTCTTCGACTTCAAGGGACTTCTCCAATCCCGTGACCCAACCGAAATCCGACGATTCGAGAGCCGACTCGGCAATCGGTTCAGATGCGAACATACCTTGCAGCAGCGCCGCAGATACCTGTTCGTACAGCTGCCTGGTATTTGGGCTACGACTGATGCAATGCAGAAACGTACGCGGATCGAGGTAGTTGGTGAGATGCAAGAAATCGAGCTGCTGCCCCACAACACCGATCATGCGAGCGAGCGCCGACCCCACTGCATCGGCTTTGGCAATACCTCGTTCACGGTCCAATTGATTCGGCAAGCGGCACCCGACGCGATGGGTCTTGCTATCAACTTGCGACACCCCATGGCGCATCGTGAAGAACAGTGTTCGGTCACCAAGATCCCGAGGCAACAACCAAAACCGGTCGTTGCCCAGTTCCAACACAATACGACTCTCCGCCAGCGCAGGGGTGAGCTGCGCGCGGGGCACGATGGCAACCGGACGCCGATAAGTCGGTTTGGCGACCGCCCCGATCGTGGCCCGGAGTAAGTGCTGCAGCGAACCTTCGGCAAGGAGTGCGTTCCAGGCGGCAAAGAACACAAGCTGGTCATCGATGAGGCATTCCCGAGCCGACCGGTACTCTTCAGCGGTTGCAAAACCAGACTTGGAGCGTTCGACGAACGAGCGGAGTTGCTCCATCTTAACTTGGACGCGATCAGCATCATCGCTGGACGCTTCTCTTAGCGTGGGTTGGACGAGTCCCCGTTCCGACGCTCGTTGAGCAAGGGCGCGACCATAGGCAAGGAGTCCTTCAATGGAGACGAAATCCAGTGAGTTGCTCATGGTTTCCAATCATAGGCCAACGCATACCCCTCAGCAAGGGAGGAAAAATGATGGGACATAAAATTTATGCCAATGAGGGATGAAGCCGGAAACTCGTGAGACAGAGCGAGCTCAAGGTCCTATCGGCCCGGCGATGCCGACACAGATCATACTCGACCACTGTAATCCATCACCTGTGAAGTGGCGATTCGAAACACACTGCTATGACCCACCAGGCTGTCAACGTTACAAACCGGGGCGTCCCTATCACGATTCCGGGCGAAGAGGCGACATGGTGTGTATCGATGATGACATAGAGCGAGCGGCGCAAGAAGATCGAGGTCGCCTCTCAGAAGTGTGATTGCAAGACCCAACCCCGTGGCTTGAACTATAGCCGCACTGCGTGAGACCCATTCTAGAGGGATGCTTCAATCTCATCTCGAAGGCTTGCGAATGTTACAGTTTTACCTCTGAAACGGACACGTTGATGAGGAATATTGCACATAAACCATTTTCTGGATTCAAAGCGAAGGAGAGTTTTCCACACTGTGTCAAACACCTTTAGTAAATCCCTGCGATCTATTCGTGTCGGAATAACTGATAGGTTCAGCGCCTTTGTTCGTCGCGCAAGAGGATCGACACGACTTCTGTACTTTGTGTCTCCGTATGCCTGGTGAAGTATTGCATCTTTCAGTACCATTGGTACTGGGCCACCCCATTCATATTTGATCTCCCAAAGATGAGCGTGCATTAGAATATCACGCAGTACATAAACGTCACGTAGAGCTTCCCTGTGCCGAAGCCTTGGAAAAACAGATAAGACAATATCAACAGTATTTCGCTTTAAAACAGGCTCTGGCTTTGGGCAAGTGTCCCGCAGACGAGACACGTAGGATTCGAACATCGCGACAAGTAATATGACCCCAGATGCACAATAACCGCATTCATGATGTGTCGATTGAATACGGCTAGGACGGGCATGCTTACGCAGTATCAATCGATCAATTAGATCAGCAATGGGTTGCAGATATGCTGACCCGATAATGGTAATCAGATCATCCTGGATTCGTGGCATTTTGCCGCTCCTGATTCCTTGGATACAGTCGTAGCCAGAGTGGACCCGACCTGCGGGTGGCGCTCCTCGGCAATCGTAGCTTCTGGACTAACGCTTGGTCGGGCAGCCACTGGAAGGAGGGACGGGGGTTGGAGAACACCCCGCTTTCAGCTTCACCCCTAAAGCCCTGATGACGTGTAGGATCGTATCAACGGTTGGGCTCCGTTCGCCAGACAAGGTTTTGTGCCGTCTTTCACGAGGCAGTGCCATATCCCACGCCAAAACATCGCAAAGGGCCGTCATCACTTCCCCAACAGAGATTCACTCACGCGACTCTGGATGGGGCCATGATTTTATCGGAGCAGCAATATCAGGACTAACCCCAGTGACACCACCACCATCACTCCCATGGCGAGACATAGCGTGAGAAGACGTCGATACCGATGTTCCGCCGGAACCATACCCTGTTCGAGCGTCTCGAGCGCTGCTCGCATTTGTGTCGCCAAGTCCTTGATGTCGGTGTCGTTCCGTGCCACTGCAGCCTGAAGCTCAGTAATCTGCTGTTGCAGCGTCGCCATCTGATCGCCAGGCACATCGCCACGCTTTTTGGTAAACACAGGAGCCGCAGCAGACAAGATGGTCCCCACATGCGGCAGTGCGACTTTCAACGCAGGAAGGAACCAAGCCGGCATCGTTGAAGACCTCACGAAGGCGGTTTGAATCGGATTAGCAACTCAGATTCATTATGCAGTGAAATTGTCTCTGAATTGCGCGTTATTCTCACAATGGCTCAATCACTTGTCAATCCCTCTCAGTTCACCCTCCCATCTGAAAGGATTCCTCCTCTCGTCCCATATCCTCCTGTGACTGCCATACACCGCCAGGCCACTCAGGAGGAGTCTATGGAGCAAGGCAACGGCACGAGCCAAGCGAACACACCGACTTTCCGGCGTGATCCCCGCCTCTATCAAATTGTCAGCCTGTCGACTCTCCTTCTCTACGGCCTCTTCTGGCTTCATTTCGATGTCTCAATCTGGCAGATCCTCATCACACTCGGTGTCGCCCAACTGACCCAATATGCCGGCACCCGTTATTTCAACCTCCCTTTCTTTGATCCTAAGAGCGCACTGATTTCCTCTCTTTCACTATGCCTTCTACTTCGCACCAATGATCTTGCAGTTGCTGCTCTAGCCTCGTTCATTGCCATTGGTAGCAAGTTCGTCATCCGCTGGAAGAACAAACACATCTTCAATCCGACGAATCTTGCTCTTGTTGTCATGCTCGTGAGTGGTCTCGGCTGGATTTCTCCTGGACAATGGGGACAGGTGGCTTGGTTCGGCTTTCTGGTCGCGTGTCTTGGGAGCCTTGTCATAACACGAGCAGCTCGCGCCGATGTCACACTGGCATTTCTGACCTTCTATATCGGACTGCTCATCGCCCGAGCTCTGTGGCTTGGTGATCCATTGACGATTCCACTGCATCAGGTTGAGAGTGGCGCACTGCTCATTTTCTCCTTCTTCATGATTTCCGATCCCAAGACGACACCGGACTCACGATGCGGGCGGATCCTGTTTGCACTGATCGTCGCCCTCACCGCCCTCTACACCCAATTCGGATTTTTCAAACCCAATGGCCTGCTGTGGGGACTCATCATCTGTTCACCAATCGTGCCGTTCATTGACCGACTCTTGCCAGGTCTTCATTACAACTGGTTGAGACCAACTATCGGTCACGGTTCTGTGCCTGTTCAACTGACTCCGGTGCTTCAACCACAAAGGAGGTTTTCATGAATCCTGTACTCGGCCCCATCATGACCTTTGCCATAAGTCTATTTCTCTGGTGCAGTGAAGCATCAGCATTCTGCGGATTTTATGTCGGCAAAGCGGATACCAAGCTCTTTAACAAAGCATCCGAAGTTGTCATCACTCGCCATGACAACAAGACCGTCATCACAATGGCCAATGACTTCAAGGGCGATGTGAAGGAATTTGCGATGGTTGTCCCAGTACCAACCGTGCTGGAGAAAGACCAGATCCACATCGGCGATCCGTCCGTGCTGAAACACCTGGCCGATTACTCGGCGCCTCGGCTCGTCGAATACTTCGATCCCAACCCTTGTCAGGCGCCATACCCGGAAAGTCGTGCCATGGATATGATGGCGAAGTCGGCTGCGGCTCCGGCGAGACAAGAACGAGAAAAGGCGCTCGGCGTGACTGTTGAAGCACAGTATGCAGTCGGCGAATACGACATCCTTATTCTCTCAGCCACGGAAAGCACCGGTCTCGAAACCTGGCTGAGTGAAAACGGGTACAAGATGCCAAAGGGAGCGTCACCTGTGCTCCAGAGTTACTTAAAACAGCGCATGAAGTTCTTTGTGGCCAAGGTGAATGTGTCCGAACAATCCAAGCTTGGCTTTACCCATCTGCGTCCTCTCCAAATTGCGTTTGAATCACCCAAGTTCATGTTGCCGATCCGGCTCGGGACGGTGAATGCCGACGGGACACAAGAACTCTTCATCTATACCCTGACACAGCAAGGCCGCGTCGAAACAACAAACTACCGAACGATTCGGTTACCGGAAGCCCAGGAGATTCCGCTCTATGTCAAAGACAAGTTCGGCGAGTTCTATCAAGACCTGTTCTCGCAGCAAGTGAAACGCGAGAGTGAGCGAGGCGTATTCCTTGAGTATGCCTGGGATATGAATTGGTGTGATCCCTGCGCCGCGAACCCGTTATCGGCTGAAGAGCTGCGGAGTTTGGGCGTTTTTTGGCAAGACAACCCTAAGGTGGTGGAGCACGGACGACCGTTCATGCCACAGGCGCAGAACGTCTTTCTCACAAGACTGCACGTTCGCTACGATGCCGCCCACTTTCCGGAAGACCTCATGTTTCAGGAAACGTCCGATCGGAATAATTTCCAAGCCCGCTATATCCTTCGCCATCCATGGACCGGCATTGACGACTGTCCCACCGCAACCACCTATCGAGAACAGTTGCGGGAACGGTATGAGCGTCAAGCACAGACACTCGCCAATCTGACCGGGTGGAACATCGGAGAGATTCGCAAGGCCATGAACCTCGCCTCATTGCCGGGAGACGCGGATAAGAAATGGTATCAGCGCTTGTGGGTAGACTGACCGAACGTGTGGCCGGCACAGTCGGCCTGGCTGTGCCGGCAATGACTCGATACCGACGCGAGATGAACTGGAAGGGTCTACACCTCAAGAGAGAATGAGGTCGAAGTCTCTGTAATCCTCTGATAGGCGATAAGCAAATTGTGACTGGATGTCAACGGTTCATCCGGACGTAGCCTATCCTCGGCTACATGTCGGTGATCATCCGTCGTAGATCCTGGCTCTTGTCGTAATTCCTTGGCGAGCTGCTCGCGTACCTTGTCGAGGAGCGCCGGCAGATGATGTCGAACTTTTTCGGTATCGATTCTCAGTTCATTCAAGGCGTCGAAAACCTGCTTCATCAATGCAGCGAATTGCTCGCCGTTCACCGGTGCCACAAGATGCGTTGCGTCAACGGAGTTAGGTGACGGGGTGGGCACCGTGGTACCGTCGGACGACTGCGGGATCACCGCCGCCGCCACTGGCGCCCCACCCGGGGTAACGCCTGAGGCCGACACAACCGTCACGGACCGGACAATCTCGATGCTGAGATCCAGACTGGAGAGGCTCTCCAGCCCATGAAACCCGTCGGCGAGGTGAACAGTTTGGGCCTTGGCCTCCTCATCATCCCCTTGAAAGAATCCACGAAAGATACTCGAGACGTTTTCAAACAATTTCTCGAGGTCCGTCACTTCGGCCTCGTTGAGATCTCCACTGACTGCCACGCCGAAATTGTGAGCACGTGCACTCTGCGCCAACCCAGCGCTGACAGTCCCAGTTCCTTGCGAAGTCTCAATAGAGGACTGGAGAGAACCGGCTTTATACTCCTCATCAATATCGGCCACCAGCGTCACTCGGTCGCCATCGGCCGTGATCACATTCAACCGTCCTGAAAATTCATGTGAGATCGAGAGCCCGCTAATCTTGGTATCCAGTCGCTGGATTCCCCCATCCGGTCGTGACCCCAGACTGAAGAGTTGTTGTGGATCAAACGATGTGAGGGACTGAACCTGCATGACCTATTCTCTGTCTTACCAAGATGAGAAGAAGACCGTCCTGTCACTCACCTATCGGTGCACAGACGACCGAACTTGAGGAACTCTATGCTATAGTGACGCCAATGTCCCTATCGACATGGAGGTCCACAATGCAGAACCGTTTACAATGTTTGGCAGTCGTGGGTGCAAGTCTAGTGCTGGGACTGACCGGCTGCACGATCAAATCCACCGTGAAAGAAATTACTGATACCACGTCCAACATCACGGGGACGACATCAGGGGCAGCCTGGTGGAGCGAGGATGGCCAGCTCAAACCGGACTTCAAGGCAACGGCCTTTGTGACTTTTAATCAGGCGAATCTCCAACAGGATTTGGCAGCAGGACGAGGCGAGTACCTGGCCTCGATGGGCAGACTGTTGGGAGTGTCGGCTGACCGCGAACCAGCCTTTTTCTCTGCCGTCCAAGCCAGCTATACCAAGACAGTTGATCAGAGTCCCGGAGGGCTGCTTGCGCTTCTGCGCGAAACATCAAAACCGTTCGTGCACTGATTAGTAAATCAAGCAGGCTGCTGAACGGTTGCCGAACCAGGCGGTTCGGCAACCGTGAGGTCAGCGTGGCGCCCGATCACCGTGCGGACCACTGCGCCATCTCTCAATACGAGAAAGTTTGTGGGTATGGCAGAAACACGAGGGCCCGGCAGGATCACCCCGGCGAGGTTCAATGGGTCTGTGGCTGACAGTTTGATCTCTTGCCCTGTCCCTGGCGATGCAGTCATTTTCCTGATCGCTCGCAAGCCCTCCACCGCTTCAGGCAACGCGAATTGTTCTCCTGTGAATCCGTCGACGAACCGGCCGCCGCGCACTTCCCCGGCCATCTCCATCCTCCGATACTGCACCAACAGATCTCGCCACGAAGAAACTAGCGATTCACGCACCAACAGATCTCGAAACACCACGCCGTAGCGGCGGAGCAATTGCTGAGCCACGTGTTCGCTTACACTGACAGCCGACAGCCGGTCGCTCTCAGCTGTCCGCAACAGCGACCACCGGCCGGCCGAGTGCCGAGGCCGCCGCGATCGCTCACGCCCTTCAGCGCGACGTCGATGCGGGTCCATGAGCGCCCGAAGATTATCGAATCCATCAGCCGTGACCAACCCAGCCGCCACCAATTCCCACAATCCCTGTTCCACTTCCGTCGCAAGATGATTGGTGCTCCTCACAAGATCACCGAAGAAACTGGCGCCCTGTTGCTGCAGCGTACGATAGAGATCTTGTCCCACTGCACTCAACGGTGCGAAAGGATCAAGACCCTCTACAGCCACATCACGATAGTACGCAGTGAGCAACCAGTTCCTCTCGTCGCGAGGAAAGACACTGATGGGCGCAAGGCTGGTAGGAGTGATGCGCCGCCGCTCCATCCCGCCACCCTGAGTCAATTTCGGATGAGGTGAGAGACGCCCCCAGCTCACCGCTCCACTCAGACACAGTCTGTCTAACAGTTCCGGTTCGTACTTGGCCATGCGGACTCGTAAAAGCTGTGGCTCCCAGGCAGAGGCTGCAGCTTCAAACCCGGCTAGCTGTTTGATCACCTCAGTCAGCCCCGCCTCACCATGCTGACGAGCCCCTGGCATCACATGCTGCCATTGCAGCAAGAATCGCATGAAGTCCGACGCTGTGACCGGCTCCACTTCCTTGCGCAAGATGCCGATCGTCAGGCGATGGATCCGAGCTAACAGGCGGCGGTGACACCATTCCGACGTAGAAACGATCGAGAGGACTGAGGACTGCCCTTCGACAGGCTCAGAGTCCCGAGCACCGTCGAGGGAAGGACTGAGTGCTGATATTCCTCGGAATCGACCACGGAGAACTTGCCCCTGCCCTTCCAATCTCATCATCGCTGCCTCCACTGCAGGCGATGGCACATGCAGCCGCTGGGCCAATTCGTCTATCGTTGTCGGGCCAATGCTCTCCATCCATCCCAGCACGATCGCATCGAGCGTTGAGTCATCCCCATCCGTTAATACTTGTTCGACTCTCTCATGATATTCTGTCGCACTCCATCCCCTCACTCCTAACCCCTCACCCCTCACGGTGAGTAGGAGCGCCCGCCCGGATTCCACAAGTTCTGGCAAATAGGAAGTCCACTGTGTTGCTTCAGACTCCGGTACCCAGACCAAGGTCAACAGTGCATCGTGCAGTTCATCGGCATCGCGCACCAGCGGCCATGATTCACGGCTCACTTCTTCAATCGCCTTCGGATCAAGCGCGCCGATCTCTCCAAGCAGTTCCGGCGGCAAGGTCCGCCGTAGTTCAACTGCACGAGATCGCCGTTCCTCCAACGGGGCATCGTCCAGAAATGCATAGGGATTGGCACTGAGGATTTCATGGGAAAAGACTGACGGCGCCGGCGTCTCCACCGCCACACAGCGGATCGCGCCGGATTCGACCCGTCGGAGAACCTCCGTGAGCCCCTCCACATCCATCGCCTCCGTCAGACAGTCGCGCAGTGTCTCCTGTACCAGCGGATGGTCAGGAATGTGTCGGGCCGCCCGTTGCCCTGTGAGGTTTTCCTGGCAAGCGATCGCATCAGGAAAGACCGCAGCCAACAAATCCTCTGCTTTCATCCGCTGAATCTGCGGAGGAACTTTCCTGCCGTTGGAAAAACGCAGCAGCGCCAGCGCTCGTGACACATTCCATCGCCAGCGGGTGGTGAACATCGGCGCGAGTAGGACGGCCTGGATCAAGACCTCACGCACCGTCTTGGAGTGGAGATAGCCGAAGACAGATTCAAGCGGAAAACTGTGCTTCTCACCGAGCGAGATTACAAGACCATTGTCCGTCGCCGCAGCCTGTAACTCGAAGTCGAATGTCACACAGAACCGTTTGCGCAGCGCCAGCCCCCAGGCCTTGTTGATCCGTCCGCCGAATGGTGCGTGGATCACCAGCTGCATCCCGCCGCTTTCATCGAAGAACCGTTCGGCGACAATGGTATCTTGCGTCGGGACTACGCCAAGCACACCCTTTTCTGCCAACACATATTCAATCGCCTGTTGAGCGCCCCGTTGATCGAGTCCGCATGCGTGGTGAAGCCACTGAACAGGTGAGGCGTAAGAGGTCAAGGGTGAAGAAGTTCCGTTCGCAATTCTATCAATCTCAGCGCGCAATAACGCCACTTCCGCGGAGAGTTCGGTTGTACGGGAAGGAGCCTCGCCGCGCCAGAAGGGAATGCTGGGTGGTGCACCGTGAGCATCCTCCACCCGCACCTTGCCCATTTCAACGCCTTTGATCCGCCAGGATGTGTTGCCGAGCAACATGATGTCGCCGGCGAGACTCTCCACGGCAAAATCTTCATCCACCGTGCCCACCACCGTACCGTCCGGCTCTGCCACCACCGCATAGTTCGCTGTGTCGGGAATCGCGCCACCGGAGGTGATCGCCGCAAGCCTCGCCCCACGCCGCCCCTTGATCCGACCGTTAATACGGTCATGGTACAGATAGGCCAACCCTCTTCCTCGGTTGGTGGCGATCCCTTCCGTCAACATGCGGACGATCCGATCAAACGTTGCCCGCTCTAGATGACGATAGGGATCAGCACAGCGCACAAGCGTAAACAGGTCCTCTTCCGTCCAGCTCTGGGTCGCTGCCGCCGCGACGATCTGTTGAGCCAGGATATCCAATGGTGCCGGTGGGACCTCTATGCGATCCAACGTTCCATTCTTGATCGCACAGATCAGCGCCGCACATTCGAGTAATTCGTCTCTCGTCGTGGCGAACAGGCGGCCTTTTGGAATGGCCTTGATCCAGTGGCCGGCACGACCGATTCGCTGGAGACAGGTCGCAATCGCTCTCGGTGAACCGATCTGGCAAACCAGATCGACGGTGCCCACATCAATGCCGAGTTCCAGTGATGCCGTTGCCACGACCACGCGCGTCTTGCCCGACTTCAAGCGTTCCTCGGCTGATAAACGGATTTGCCGTGAGAGGCTGCCGTGATGGGCCGCGACCGCGTCAGGCCCGAGATTCGAAAGCCGTTCCTCCAGATAGTGCGAGACCCTCTCGGCCAAGCGGCGTGTATTGACGAACACCAAGGTCGTGCGATGTTCTCGCACCAATTCAGCCAACCGGTCGTAGATATCGGACCAGATCGCATTGGTGGCAATGGCACTCAGCTCATCTTTTGGTACTTCAACCGCGAGATCCATCTGGCGGGTGTGGCCGACGTTGATGATACGGCAGAGGGCTGAAGGCTGAGGACTCGGGACTGAGTAGAGATCAGTTGATAGAGCACGTTTGCCCACAAGAAATGCGGCCACGGTTTCAATGGGGCGTTGCGTAGCGGAGAGGCCGATACGCTGCGGCTTCGTGAACGTCAACGCTTCCAGCCGTTCGAGTGACAGCGCCACATGGGCACCACGTTTATTTGGCGCAAGGGCATGGATCTCATCGACAATCACTGTGCGCACTGTCTGCAACAGCCGTCGGCTCTTGTCAGCCGTCAGTAAGATGAAGAGAGACTCCGGCGTCGTCACGAGAATGTGCGGCGGCCGCTTGAGCATCTGCTGTCGATCCGCCATCGGGGTATCGCCGGTACGGACCAGCACGCGCAACTCCGGCATCATGAGTCCGGCTTGAAGTGCACGCTCACCGATCTCGGCAAGAGGCTTCTGGAGATTTTTCTGGATGTCGTTACTCAGGGCCTTCAGCGGGGAAACGTAAAGCACCTGCGTGTGATCGTCAAGCTCGCGATTGAGGGCTTGCTTGAAGAGGTGGTCAATGCAGGAGAGAAAGGCTGCGAGGGTCTTGCCCGATCCGGTCGGTGCCGCGATCAGTGCATCTGCTCCAGACTGAATCGCTGGCCACGCCTGTTGCTGAACCTCCGTTGGTTCACCGACCGACGACTGAAACCATTCAGCAATGAGGGGATGAAAACCCGAGAGCGGCATGGTGTGGAATCGTACCACACCCTACCAAGTAGCTCTATCGCGGGTCAGTCAAGAATCCCTGACTCACCCGGCTCACCTCCCTCGTTACCGATACCGGTTGGTCCAGACATTCTTGCGCGTCCGGTCAGGCTGTCACCCTACGGCTACCGCATTGCCGCCGCTGTCGATTCTAATTTATGAAAGATTCGCATAGCTGCAGCCGTGGCTCTCAATCAGGCACGTCGTCTGCCAACTTTTTGAGATCGAACTAGTCGGGCTGCTGCTGGTATCAGGCTACCAGCCAACAGCGGCATGCAGAGAAATGTGAGTCCCAGCACTAAAGCATGTATCATCATAGAGTCCTCCAAGGGAATAGCATTGTGTCCTCTCTCGGTTAATCCTTGGTCGGACTTTACTGACAGCCCTTTCAGGACACGTCTCATCCATCTGCTACATTTCGGCCTAACACTCAAGTCGTCGGCCGCACGATGACCCTTCCCAGGTCGACCGCCACGCCAACAACGGACATGTCCGGTCCTTGAGACTCTCACCGGACGAGTTATCCACCGCAGTATGAAAGGCCCAACTATGTGGGTGTTCCTGATCATCCTGCTCACTCCTCCTTCTGGAATTCGTCCAGAAACTGTCCTCAATGTCTTCGAGACCTATCATGCCTGCCAGCCCGAATAGCAGCAGATTGGGCTTGAAATGGCAAAAGAGCTATCTCGGCGACCACGACTTCCCAATCGTCTACGAATTCCGGAAAAAGAACTCTTCACTGCAACCACCAGCATTCCAGGAGTTAGAACGGCAGGCTTCACTCACCGCAGAAAGATTGTGAACCAGTCCCCCCGCGCGAAGCGTCTCGGCTAACAGTTTCAGATTATAGGTTTCAAGTCTGAGGCGTTTTAGTTTCTGTATAACGTGAAACGTTGAACATGAAACCTGAAACTCAGCCCCCCATTCCCCTGTGCCCGACATCTATGGCATCATGTCCGCCTGATGCAGCTCTCCATCGTCATCCCCGCGTTCAACGAGGCACGTCTGATCCAACAGACCCTCCAGTCTGTGGCAACTTCGGTTGCCGCAAATACAAAGCCTGGGTTCACATCGGAAGTGATCGTGGTCGACAACAATTCCAGCGACAACACAGCAGACCTCGCCAGACAGGCCGGAGCTCGCGTCGTCTTCGAACCGATCAACCAGATCGGTCGAGCACGCAATGCCGGTGCAACGCAGGCCACCGGTGATTGGCTGCTGTTTTTAGATGCGGACAGTCTGCTCAGCCCAGAACTGCTGGCAGATATTCTGCGTGTGCTTGAGTCAGGGAAATATGTTGGCTGCGGGAGCACGTTACGGATGGATGACTTGCCCTGGTGGGCCAATCTCACGTTGCAACTTTGGACCACGACCTCGGTATTCTGTCGCTGGGCTGCCGGGGCACTCGTGGTCTGCCGACGCGATGCCTTTCAAGCCGTCGGCGGGTTCGACCAGGAACTGTATGCATTGGATGAAATCCGGCTCAGTAAGCAGCTCAAACAATGGGGTCGGCAGCGGGGCTTGCAGTTCACCATTTTAACCAGACACCCGCTTGAAACCTCATCTCGCAAAATCTCGCTCTACTCAAGCCGCGAGATCGCGGCCCAGATCTTCCGCATCTTCTTCCTCCCAAAGAAGACGCTCCAAGACAAGAAGCATCTCTCGGTCTGGTACGACGGCCGACGCTGACGGGAAGCTATTGTTACTGTACCTAGCCATCGTGATCGTCCTGTTCGGTCAGCACCAACACGATCCGTGACTCCTCAACTCTATTCTCACTTGGGACACCAACGCCTCGTATCAGCACTTCCTTCCGAGCGCGTTCGGTCAGACACCATATTTGGCAATACCCATGATCGGAGGATGCGCCATCTTGGCAAAGAGCACTGAGGATTTTACCCGCGAAATCGACCAATATTGGAGGAAGCGTGATGATATGGCTGATTGGACTCAACATTTCAGGAGAAACCCGTGCCAAGTCACTGAGCAACCTAGAGGCACAGGGATTGACGTACACGGGTTTCAACAAGGGCGAGAGAATCAGAATTCCTGATCCACGAGGCGAGACTTCTTCCTTCTCATCGCATCCGTCGATGTAACGCTTATCAATGCCTGAAGTCATGACAAAGCATCTCCCATCCGATCATCAGCTGGTGATATCATATTGCCACTCGGCTTCCACTCAGTCATCAAGGTCATGACCATCTTGCTTGCCGATCGCGTTATTCAATGAGTTGATCGACTGCTGGTGCGATACGAGCATACGCGTCATCCCGTATTGGCACAGATAAGACTGTGATGCTTTTTTTGACGGCTTTGACATCTTTTATACTTTTTCTCCGCCGCAACTACTCCAGTACTCATTTGCATGTTGTTGGGGAACGAAGCAGTGGCGGTACGTAGGCAAGCAGGATTGACAGTAGGTTTCGGATACTTGGAAATTTTCCGCTTCGAGACCATGCATCCTCAAATAGAGATGCGGCTCATGCCACAAACCAACCCCACCTTCGGGACCCAAGTCACCCCGGATTCTCTGGCAGAAACAGCAGATCACCACTACTGGTTTCATGATGGCTCCTTTCATCATCCATACCCCCCTTCCCCATCAACCCGTCCGCCACCTGTCTTTTTCAGGGATGGACGCAATAATGCGCTATGCCATTGCGACACGCATGACTTGACGACGAAATATAGTTCGACGACGGATTTCGCGCTCCGCTGCCGTACGTTTCCTGTTCATCAGAATCACCAAATCAATGAGCTCTCCGCACAAGATGCACCGGAAGACCGGCGTCCCCTCTGTGACGAGCCCACCCGCCTCGTCACGCACTTCACTGCAGCACAGGAGCCCCTGGCATCGTGAGCAATTCATACGTGCACCCGACAATCCTGGTCAGTTCAACGAAAGACTCCTTCCCTGCCCATATTGAGTCTCGCGAGAGACGGTGCGGGAATCGGTCTGGTCGATACCCCATAGTCGAACTCGGCCGTACGATGGAGCACCAGTGTCCCCTTTCGGCTAAGCCGATCGATCACGGCAAACACCTCATTCCAAGAAAACTGGGAAAGCCGTTCGCTCAAGGCACGAAGCGCGCAGGGCCCGTTCCGATAGAGTTCCATCCGAATGGCCGATTCAATCATTGCGGTTCGCATCTCAAATCCTCCTTGTGAGATCGGTGCTGTTCCTCCACATGTGACGGTGTCGCGCCGCACACTCCCAATGACTCGTGCTGAACCCACGCATGACGATCGAGCTTGCAAACAAGACTCTTGTCGCTCGCATCGAGTAATAGCGGGAACACCGATCTCCCACAATCAATGTAATCACGATTATTTCGTCGGATTTCTACACATATAGTTGTCCTAATTTCGACGACAGGACGACCGTCGCCGTTGGTCGAGCGCGTCATTGCCTGGCTCCAGTGGCAACGACGGCTCCTCGTGAGCAAGAGTACGGTGCCACCAACTTCCTGAAGATTGCGCAGCTCGTGTGTGTTACAAGCCTCCTCAAGCTATTTGAGATGGGTACTAGACCGGCGTGGCGCAAACATGATGCACGTGGAGCAGAAGGTTCTGCCGATTGGGCACGCCGACCTTGTCGAAGATGTTCGTCATGTGATGCCGGACCGTACTGTCACTAATCGACAACTGATAGGCGATGTCTTTGTTCGAGAGTCCCTGCCCTACCAATCGGATAATCTCGCGTTCCCGCTCGGTCAAGACTTCGGGCCACGCCCGCGATGGTGCGTTGGGGTTGTCCTGCTTTGTGACGGGAGGCCCGAGGCCCAGCCCCACGGCGCCGTTCCCATCCCCATAGGCCTGGGGTGGGGCGGGAGCATACAGCGCCTCAATTACTGCAAGCATGACGGTGGGCGGTTGAATCTTGAGAATAATGCCGTCGACACCGGCGGCAAATGCCTCGCGCGTGCGGTCCTGGTCCTCAAGCCCGCATAACAGCACGATCTTACTGGTCGTGGCAAACTCCCGAATCTGGTTGATGGTACCGACGGCGTCGTGTTCGGTCTCCAGATCCAAGATAAACACGTCTGCTCGTGCCCCGACCGGAAATCCGTCCGAGATCCTCCACTGGGACGGGGGCACGACCATTTGGACAGTCGCGCGACCCCCGAGAATTTTCTGCAAGCCAAACCACACCAAACACTGACGGCTCAGAATTGCGATCATGAGGGATGGACTCACAGCGCTGGTGTCGGTCATGAAGTCTCCTTAACTAGAGGGGTAACTGGATCCACTGGTTTGCCGAACTTATTGACAGAAGCCGGACCACGAACTGCTCGTTCCCATTCATTTCATGGCGGGCTTGAAGATGCCTTGGCGGAGATCCAACACCCTGCTACACATCTTGATTGAGTACGTGCTGTTCGGCCGCCAACCAATCTTTAAGGGCCTGGCCATCCTTTCGGCCATGCTCCTCATACAAAGCATAGGCGCGTTCCGAGATGCGCGCATGGATACCGTGGGAATGTTCATCAGGCCGGTTGATCACGCCGTTTCCGTTACTCCGTGATTCGGCTCCTGTGTCACGTTGTGTGGAGCGTGAGACTGACTGAGTTTTCTTGGCCATGACAAGTTCTCCTCCTAATTTTTATAACTAACGCTTACTATTCCGCGTCCACTACCGGTTGGTCGACGCGTTCACCGTTTTATGCCGCTGCCGCACTCAGTTCCGACTGAAGCACCGCGCCGATGTGCGAGCATTCCATCGGCTTGACCAGAAAACGGCGAACGCCTTGGCGAAACACCACGTGCGTTAGGTCCTCGCTACTCTGATCCGCCATCATGATCACCGGAACGGATGGGCAAATGGTCTGGATCAGAAGAGGTACTTCAACCAAGTCGGCCTCGGCAGCGGACGTAGAACAGCCGAGGCCGACAAGGACCGCCTTCGGCCTGAAACCGGCCAACGCATCGATCGCGGCATTGACTGTCCTGATGAATACCGGGTGATAGCCGTGAGTGGCGAGCCAATCGGCAAGTTTCAACCCAAATTTCTGGTCCTGTTCCACAATCATCACCCTGGTTCTCTCACTGTTCTGTCTATTTGCCATCATCCGATCTCCTTTCACTTCCGCCTTAGTCTCATGCCATGTCACGGTTCATGGCGCGACGCCGTATCGGGTCACCTGAGATAGGACAGCCTGGCACTCCTGGTCTTGCGATGACCCGGGAATGGGAAAAGGCGGCTCGATGAGATGAATAACCACATAGTCGACGCCGCGCATGCATCTGACCGAGAGGCGTCCTTGCCGGCTGAAGATGATCCACCGCCGAAAACACTGGCGCCCAGGAATAGGTCGGCAACCGGCGAACCAATTCATCGAAGGTACAGGTCCCTACGCCGGCGATTTTTCGACACATACATAGAGTCGACACTGAGGATAGCCATTTCTGCCATAACAGTCTCCTGTGCTGAGGGGAGAACAAGAGATGATCTGTTGCGCGACGTGTACAGGTAGATGTATAGCCGAATAGTATGAGAAACCCTATCGACAAAAACTGGATTTTCTTGTCGGATCGGCAACGACAGCACTGTCGTGGTTCGTACGACAGAGACGAGAAGACGTGTTGCGACGAAAGTGCTGAGTGCTCAGCGTGAAAGCTGAAGTGGACAGAGGTCATGGACCAACGAGTGGCAGAACCGTACCCGCATATGCCATTTCAACTCAATACTCAGCACTCAGAACTGGGGGCTGGAGTAGCTAAGGTCTGTTGATCTCGAACTGATACCAGGTTTTGAGCTGCTGTAACAGTGTTCGCTTGTACTCCAACCAACAGTGCGGCCGCTCGGGCGGTTGTACCAGCCACAAAATACTCCAAGAGCTTCTGCTGACTTAAGCTCGGCATACGACTCTGATGCGGAGAGATCATTCGCTAAACGTACCCCCGGCTTGGGTCCCTTAGCTACCCCAGCCCCAGAACTCTTATTCTCCAATTCCCTGTTGAACCGCGTAGCGCATGAGTTCCGCGTTGTTCTTAAGATTCAGTTTTTCAAGAATACGGGCACGGTAGGTACTGATTGTGGTGATCCCTAAATGCAGATGATGGGCTATTTCCGAAACGGTCTTCCCAGAGGCCAGGAGGCGCATCACTTCGTACTCCCGGTCGGACAAAAGGTTCTGCGGTGTCGCTTCGTCACCACGGTGAAGTAGGTGCACGAGCTTCTCACCGAGGGCCTGGCTCACATACTGGCCGCCAGCAACCACCTTCTTGATGGCCGTTACCAACTCCTCCGGCGCGCTGGCCTTGGTCAGATAGGCGTCGGCCCCGGCCTTGAACATACGGACAGCGTACTGATCCTCCTGGTACATGGTCAGTATGATGACGGGCAGTGTTGGACAAACTTTTTTCACGTGCTTGAGTGCCTCGGTTCCGGTGGTGCCGGGCATGCTGATATCCAGAATGAGTACATCCCATTTCTTACGCCGGATCAGCTCGAAGAGGTCGTGGGCGTTGTCGCACTCCCCGACCCTGACGGCTTCCAGGCCGTCCGTCAGCAGCTCCTTGACGCCAAGCCGAAAGAGCGGATAATCCTCAGCGATCAGAATGTTCAGCATCAGGGTACCAAAATCGCCAACTGACAGCGCGAGACCTATCATCTCGAGCTGTTCGCGAACGGTTATGCTGCACTGGATAGGGCCACTCGCACCGTCACCGTCGTGCCTTTCCCTGGCGAGCCGACGATCGTCACCTCTCCGCCAAGGCTTGCGGCACGCTCGCGCATCCCCAACAAACCCAACGAGGTTGACTCGGTGAACTTTTCAGGAGAGATCCCCACTCCATCATCCTGAATGGCGAGCAGCAGATTGTTGTCCGATTGTTTTATCACCACCTGGATAGTGGTGGCCTGGGCATGTCTGGCCGTGTTCGTGAGGGCTTCCTGGCAAATACGGAACAGCGACGTGGCCTGCTCCGGTTCCATGGCGATATCGTCCGCGCTGCTCACACAGATGCAGGGGATACCGGTGCGCTGCTCAAAATCTCGACATTGCCATTCAATCGCCGCGACCAGGCCAAGATCATCCAGTAGACTAGGCCGCAACTCGGTCGCGATTCGTTGCACGGAGGCAATGGTGGCATCGACCTGCTCTACCATCGACCTGATCTTGTCCTCCATCTTTTTTCGAACCCTTGCCCCGGGTGGCTCGCCCATGATCGTACGCAGGCGAGAGAGGTCGACCTTCAGGCACGTCAGCCCAACACCAAGTTCATCATGCAGCTCGCGGGCAATGCGGGTTTGTTCTTCTTCTCGCACCGTGGTGAGTCGCTCGCTTAGCATGCGAAGTTCCTCCAATGTCGCGCGCAGTCGTGCTTCCCCAAGTTTACGCTCCGTCACGTCTTCCACCCTGCCTTCGTACCCGACAAACGTCCCGGCCGGGTCGCGCAGTGCCCGTGCGCCTTCGGAAACCCAGATCCAGCTGCCGTCTTTTCGGTACACGAGCGCCTCGAAACCAGTTACCTTCTCTTGTTCCTGCATCAAGCGAATAAATTCATCACGACGTCCATGGTCCACGTACAGATGGCCGGCGAGGTTTGTGACCGTGGCGATCATGTCGTCCGGAGAGTCGTATCCATATATGCGGGCGAGCGCCGGATTCACGGCGACATACTTCCCGTCGGGCGTGGTCTGAAAGATTCCCTCGACGGCGTTCTCAAAAATGCTGCGATATCGTTCTTCACTTTTTCGCAACGCCTCTTCTACCAGCTTGCGTTCGGTGATATCGCGACCTTCGGGGATCAGGAGCGTCACGTTGCCGTGCTCATCTCGAACGGGTTTAAGCGAAAAATCGACATACGCCAGCTCCCCGGTGACGCGAGGATGCGTGGCTTCGAACCGAACCATGGTTCCTCCTGCAGCCTGGCGGACGGCCTCGCGCAACCGGTTCTGAAGTTCCGATGAGTGCGCCCACCAGGGCGTGTCCCAAAATAACTTTCCGAGCACGTCTTCTTCCCGGATACCGGCGAACTGTAACGCCGATCGGTTGGCCTCAATCACCGTACCATCAGTCTTCATTAGGCCGATAAATTGGAACGTTTGGTCAAAGATGGCCCGTAAACGCGTTTTGCTCGACTTCAGCGCAGCTTCCGCCCGTTTACGCTCGGTGATGTCACGCACAAACGCACAGTGATATTCCTTGCCTTCATGGATCAAAAAATTGACACTCACCTCGATGGGTATCAGCCGGCCATCTTTTGCCTGATGGGCCGTCTCAATCACCATGGTCCCGCGGCGCTGGGTTTCTAACCAAAACCCCGGCCACATGTCCGCCTGAAAGTCGGGATTCAGATCGTGGACGGTCATGGCACACAATTCGTCTTTGGAATAGTTCAGCATGCGGCATGCCGCCTCGTTCACATCCAGGATCTTGGCCTGCGGATCAACCCAGTACACAGCGTCAGCGGCCCGCTCTACCGAGAATTTCGCCAGCCGCAAGGTCTCCTCCGCCTGACTGTGTAGTCCTGTGAATGTTGCGATTTTCTCTGGTTGTGTTGCTGGCAGGTCTGTCGAGGGAGTCGATTGCGCCCGTGGCACCGTGGCTTTCAAAGGGCGTCGCTTGGCACTCTTGTTTTTATTGGCGTCGACCTTGGGACGAACTCTTTTTTTCTCATACTTTCGTGACGTCGCCATCACGGAGTCCTCCCCTCGGACTGTCAATAGAGGCAGTACCAACCTCTCGTCGCTCGCTGCTGAGAGGCTAAGTGGCAATCAAAGTCTAAGCCTTTTATCATGTGACAGACAAGTACATGGGTAGGGTCGCACTGAGGTGGCCAGGATTTGACGGATACCGTTAAACAGAAACAGGATTCCAGGTGGAGGTGTCCGATGGCAGCCGTCAACACTTTTCCTTGGAATCAGGCGGCCTCTTTCGACGGCTACCGTATGGGCAGGCGAGGTATGACCGACAACGTTCGCGATTCACGCTTCACAATTAAATCCCCGCGTACCATTCATACTCCTGATCCTCCCAATACCCCCTTCCCACCTCCAATGCCGGCCAAGGAGTCGACCAACTCGATCTTCATCACATACTTTGCCTGTTTATACCCAAACTGCCGCTCAAAGCGGAGTCGCAACGGAGCACAATGCGGCACATCGAGCAGCGCGTCATTGAGTTCGTACGCCAAAATGGCCTGGGGGTGATAACAATCGGCCACCGCTATGCTCTCATAGTAGGCAATCCCCTCGTCATCCACATCGGCACAGTGGAACACGGCATAACGCACGTTCGGTAATGGCTCAACCTGATGCAGGAGGTCACCGATCGGCATGCCGGTCCACTTCCCGATAGCGCTCCATCCTTCGACACAGCGGCGCGTGATCTGCGTGCGCGCGGGTAACTCGTTGAGTGCTGCGAGCGACCAACTCCTTGGCATCTTGACCAGACCGGTCACCTCCAACGTCCATTCAGCAAAGTTCTGGGTCACATGCTCAGCATAGACTTCCGTCCCTGAATCGCTATTCCCATTCGCCGGAAAGCTCGTGGAGATTTCGGATGATCTGTACTCCTTCGCCAGTGCATCACGTGGAGTCACCGCCCACTGCACCGCCTCTGTCAGTCGTTCCCCCTTGCTGAGGATGCCGGGAAACCAGCTGCTCCTGGTGAGATTGTCGCACCCGGACAATACCACCAGGCTCGCAGCCCCCACCGTACCCTTCAACAACTTACGCCGTTTAATTGCACGTCCATGCCTCATGACCGACTCCTTCATGTTTGATGGTAAACCAGCCCGTGACCATCACTTGGAACACGTGAATCAGGATAAATCCGACGAACGAAAAACAGGCGGCACAGTGAATCGTCCTGACAGCCTGACGACCTCCCAGGACCGTTAAGATGCCTGAGCAGGCAATGTCGAATGAGCACGCCATAGGCCCACCTCCTCACAAAATAGAACGCCTAGCAGGTAGTCAGAGATGGTCCTAGTTCCTTACAGGCGAATGGGACGGGGGCTGCAGAAAGAAATGGGACAGTATCTGAAGTTTGGTTCACTGTGCTGAGGGTTCATCTCTTGTATCAAATTCGATTCACCCCCATGAATCTCTTTTGATACATCCGTCTACTATCAGAAGATACGGCTCAGAGTATGCGTATAACTTACAGCATTGAAAGTAAAGGGATTACCCTGTTGGCATCCTATGGCTCGATTCGCATGCTCAAAATTGGCACCCGACTTGCTGTTTCTAAATTGGGGAATCATCAGAAACCAGCAACCGTAACCACATCTCGCGCTAGACGTCACTCTTGAACGCGAAGCAGTTACGGAAAATGGCATCTACACCCATCATTGCCTTCAACGGGAGGGCCCGCCATGGCGATACGAAACATCTATCTAAAGATAGAACAGCTTCCCGGGTATAGCCCCGTCGAGCCAAGCGGTCATGCTGCGGCCAACTATCGACGCGACTGTATGCGCAACCCTGGGCATGAAGACGGAACCATTCCTCTGGCCGAAGTGGATGCGCGTCGACTGGATGCCTTGATCTACCGTGAGTATCTTGACCCCGGATACCTTCTTCCGAAACCCGACAAGTTGGTACTCACCGACATCAATGAGCCGGTTTTTGCACATCGGGTTCCCGGCACCGTAATCTACACGCACCCTGGCGATCATCTTCACATCAAGGTGGTGAACGGCGACACCATGCCGCACAGCTTTCATGTCCACGGGTTGAGCTACGGCATTGACTCAGATGGCTCATGGCCCTTCGGCACTCAGAGCACCGACGGCCGCCGCTCCGACGAGATCTGTCCCGGACAGTACTGGGTCTACCACTTCACCATCACTGATGAGATGAAAGGCGCATGGCCATTCCATGACCACGCACGCCACATTGCCGAGAGCATAAACCGTGGTTTGTTCGGCGGCATCGTCGTGCTCCCAAGAGCGCATCGTCCACCGCATCGCATGGTGCTTCCGCCGATGGTGGCAAGCTACCTCAAATCCAAGTTCGAGGACTTGAAACTCGATCATGATGACCATGAACGAGACGATCGAGACACCGAGCCGGTTGCCCACGACGCGCCAGCCCCCGCTGCTGTCCTTTTGGGTGGCCACGAGGTTGGTGGCAGCCACGGTGGGCATGAGCATGGGGCTGGTCATGTCTTGACCGGCCCGATAGACTTTGACCTGCGTGCCCGACGCGACTTCCTCGAAGAATGGTCGCAGTTACACTATGCGCATCACCGACCACCGCATACTGAGATCTTGCACGTACCCATGTTCATTCACCAGATGAGCAAGGTCAAAGGCGCAGCAGCCTTCAACAAGAGTCCTTTCTCCCCCGGCGATGCACCATTCGAGGTGGTGTTCGGAGCAGCGGGAACCTTTGGTTACCACTGTGAGATCCATACATCGATGCAGGGTACCGTAGTGGTCGAGCCAGGCGGATTGGCCGAAGCCGTGGTCGCCATCATCGACGCCGACCCGATGCACATGAGGTTTGATCCGCTCGAAGTTCACATCCAGCCTGGCGGCAACGTGCGCTGGACCGCGGGCACCGTGCACACCCACACCGTGACCGAGAACGGCGCAGGGTTGCCGAGCTTCTGCTTGAACGGACGCTCATTTATCGGGAATACCCCCACCATCGTCGCGCATGCCGGTCAAACCATCCACTGGTACGTGTTTAATCTTGATCTTGGCATGGGCTGGCACAATTTCCATGTGCATGGACAGCGCTGGAAATTCGCCAACGAAACGATCGATTCACGCAGCATCGGACCGGCGGAATCATTCGTGGTTGAGACGACAGCGCCACCAGTCATCCTACTGCCGGCCGATATCGCGGCTACGCAGGACCCGAAGCACCGTCCGCGCGACGCACGTGCCTATCACCTGCGCGGCGACTTCCTGTTTCACTGTCATGTCGAGATGCACATGATGCAGGGTCTGGCTGGCCTCGTGCGCTCGAAGCAGACAGTATGGCTGACGGCCGACCAAGCTCGGCGGTTGAGAGCCGAAAGCGGCCTGGCGCTGGACGATGGTAGCAATACATGCCCGACGGTTGACGACCACCGCTGCGAGGAGTTCAACTGCGGTAAGTGGGAACTCGTCCCGGGCGCGACGGACGTCTGCATGATGCATGCGATCTTGCTGCCCAATACACAGCGCGTGCTGCTCTTCGGCTATGGGGATACAAGGGACGACCTGAGCCGGGTATGGGACTACAGCACGGCAGCCGGTAGCCTGGTGACACCGCCCAACCAACCATTCGACGTCACCATACCCTTGCATAGCCGACCCTTGGCCAATATCTGGTCGGCTGAACACGCGTTCGTCAACGACGTGGCAGGAACCGTACTGGTGCATGGTGGATTCACGCCGCGCGAGAGTTTTTTCTTCGACCCGGCCACGTTACAGTGGTCACGCGTGGTACCCACCACCGACGAACGCTTCTACTCGAGCACGCTAACACTGGCCGACGGCAAGTTGATGACCTTGTTCGGCTCGGCATCCAAGTCAATAGAGATCTTCGACCCTTCCACAGGTACTTGGGCTCCCCCCGTTGCCACACCCGGCGCCATGGCGCATCACCAGTACTACCCGTGGACCTATCAACTTCCTGGTGGAAAGCTATTCATTGCCGGCCCGCACGAGCCCACGCAACGCTTCGACTGGACTACCGGAGTGACGAATGTGGAATCGTTCCCCACAATCGCCGGCAACCGCAGCACTGGTGGTGAACGCGGTACATCCGTGCTATTGCCGCTTCGACCACCAAGCTATACCCCGCAGGTACTCATTGCCGGCGGGGATCCGGCACCGGCGCAGCAAACGGCCGAGATCATCGACCTCTCCGTCGCAACCCCGGGGTGGACCGCACTCCCCAACCTAAACCGGCCGCGCATGCACCAAGTCAACACGGTCCTGCTACCTGACGGCCGGATCTTCCTCGCTGGCGGCATCGACGGCACGGACGGCGGCCCGGCCGAAATCTTCGACCCACGCAATCCAGGAGCCGGCTGGGAGTTGTGTGCGACCATGTCGATCCCTCGAGGCTATCACTCTGCGGCAATCCTGCTGGCAGACGGCAGTGTGCTGATGGGTGGCGACAGGCCTGGGGCCTGGAAGTCCGGGGAAACGACCGCGCACGAGCGCTACTTCCCCTGGTATTATCCGCTGGCGCGTCCCGAGATTTCAGCGGCTCCAACCAGTGTAGGCTATGGAACTTCCTTCGATATCCAGACGCCCACCCCGGCTGGCATTACCGAGGTGGTGCTGCTACGCCCTGGAGCGGTGACACATGGTTGGAACCAATCCCAGCGGCTTGTTGAATGCGTTCGTCTTGGCAATACCGCCACGGCGGTGCAGGTACAGGCGCCACCTAACGGGAACATTGCACCCCCAGGCTATTATCTTCTCTTTATCCTCACAGGGACACGTATACCTTCGAATGGACGATGGATTCGGGTGATCTAAATGCTACGGCCTGCAGCTCCGATTATCGAGCTGCAGGCCGGTAGACAAAGGGATCGTCGGAATGGTGGTTTTAGTAGCCCATGGCTCCCTTGAGACTTCCCTTCATCGCATCCTTGCCGGCCTTCATCTCATCTTTCATCGCATCCTTCGACGCTTTCATAGAATCTGTTTTAGCCTTTATGTCCCCTTTCATTTCGTCCTTCATCGCACCAGGCTTTCCTTTCATCGCATCAGTGCCGGCCTTCATGTCCCCTTTCATAGTATCGACATCAGCCTTCATCTCGCCTTTCATCTCGTTGGCCATGGAGCCAAGCTCACCGGCGAAGGACACCGTCCCGGCGCACATCAGACCAACCACTGCTGCCACTGTGATCATCTTCTTCATTGAGAATCTCCTCATTGTGAATGGTGGATTGACCTTGTGAACACACAACATCCGACTCATCCCGCACGCTTGTCTATGTCTGAACCTCCGGCCAGTCGGCATCGGCCTATTGGATATACCCCGGAACATCCGACAGCCATCTCGTCCGAACGGCCTCACTATAATTGAGATACAGTGTACCATGGACCACGCTAAAGGCCGCTGGATCGATCCTGGCCTTATACCCCTGGGCCTTGTCATAAGCACAGTAGCCGCCGTACCAGTGTGTGACATCAATTTCGGCGAGAGACTACACAATGCGCAGAGACACAGCATGCATCTTACAATCGGGGATACTCAGCTGCCGGATCGTAGGTGGCTTGCCCGAGCAACAAAGGCCTCTCGCAACCGATGATGGTCTGCCGGTTCCTCTTCTGCCTGAAGTAGCGCCCGGACCATATCCCGGACCGTGGCGATCTGTCTCACATAAGTTTCGCAGCCAGCACAAATGGCCAAGTGCAGCACAATTCGTCGCTTCCGCTCATCACCAACATGGTCATCCAGGTAGGCCGATACCCACGCCACCAACTCCTGGCAGGTGATCTCTGGGTTGATCTGTCCCCGCTCTTCCTGTGCCATTACCACTCCCCTTCACTGCCTAATCTTGAGTCAGCTTTAACGGCATTTTCTTACACAGCAGCTTTTCGCCCCCCAAGTAGGTTTCTACTGCCTGTCGTACCCGCTCTCTCGCCCGATGGAGACGGACGTAGAGGTTCGTTTCGGTAATCCTCAAGATTTCGCAGGCTTCCTTGGCCTCAACCCCTTCGACATCGCGTAGGATAAGTACTTCTTTCAACGTCTGTGGCAACGATTCAATGGCTCGATTCATCGCGTTGACAACCTGTTGCGATGCCAAGAGCTTCTCCGGTGTCTGATCGTCCCATGGTTGCGGCGGAACGGCCCAGTGGCCGACCCATTCGCCGGACTGGTGAAAGCAAAAGGGATCGATCATGTCGTCGTCCTCATCGTCAACAGATTCAAAGGCGGAGAAAGTGACATGCCGTTTCTCCCGCACCCCGCGATCCTTGGCCTTGTGAATCATGATGCCGAAGATCCAAGTGCGCAGCGACGATCGTCCTTCGAAACGATCCAACCCTTCGATGACCGCCATCCAGGTGTCTTGGACGATCTCTTCTGCTACTTCCCGATCGGCCACATACCCCATGGCCGTTCTGACCAATGCACCGTGGTGTTGTCTCACGAGCTCATCGAACGCCCCTTCATCACCCGTTCTCAGTCGTGAGAGAAGGACAGCCTCTCTGTTCACCTCTATCGTGGGTTGACCCAACGCTGGCTCTTGCCCTGCCCGCATACGATAGCTCATTGATTTAGTACCCATACTGGTGCGCACGTTCATAACCGGCCTCCAATCTGGAGCAACTCCGTCATCAGGGCCGGAGCGCTCGTAAGTGTGACGCGGGAGTGGGAAAACGAGTTGAGGACCTCAACACCCAGACTATCGACGTAATCAACATGGGAACAATCCAAAAACACGGACTTCTGTTGCCTAAGATAGACCCGGCACTCTCCATCGAGCAGCGCCGCCCATTGCTCCGTGATCTTGCCTTCCAACTTGAGGAGAACGTCTCGCCCGCTCTCCTGTATTTTTGTGATCTTCAACATCATGACTTCTCCTCTTGTCTCACCGTGATGCCAAGCCTATTGAGCAACCGTAGTGCCACGGCACTCGCAAAAGAGAAACGCGATGTAAGTGATTGACAGAACAAAACTATTACGAATGGCAATTCAAAGAAGGAACGCCGATACAGGCGAGATCATTCCCGACATATTGGGAGCGTCCCAATATGTCGGGAATGCTTGTTGGGAAAATGATTATTGGCTGATCGCGTCTACTTATGGCGGGAGTTTAAGAAGATGAAGGGCGTGAGCTCAACCGTTTCACCTTTCACCTCATCACGCTTTGCTTGTGACTCGTGTGATACCCAACTTCTTCATGCGGGCTTCCAGCGTGGTGGGCTTCAAGCCAAAAATTGCGGCGGCGCCTTGGTCGCCACTGACGCGCCAATTCGTCTGATTCAGGATATTGAGGATGTGTTGCCGTTCTATTTCCTCGAGGGTGAGAGCATTGCCACTGGCACCCTTGTTGGCCGAAGGGGTGAGCCAATCAATCGGCTCCAATTCCGATCCTTCACTCAAGATCACCGCCCGTTCAATAACATGCTCGAGTTCACGGACATTCCCTGGCCACGGGTACCGTTGCAACGCTGTCATCATCCGTTCGGAAATTTTCTCATTTTTCTTTCCGAGGTTGGTGGCATGCTTTTGCACAAAGTACCGGACGAGTAACGGGATGTCGTCTTCCCGCTCACGCAACGCCGGCAAATGAACCGGAAACACGTTCAAGCGATAGTAGAGGTCCGGACGGTATTGGCCGGCCTTGGAAAGTTGTTCGAGATTGCGGTTCGTCGCTGCAATGACACGCACATTCACCTTGAAAGTCTGTGTACCGCCCACCCGCTCGAATTCGCCCTCCTGTAACACGCG
>NZ_JBUBKD010000002.1:0-11591 GCF_054902215.1 Nitrospira sp. CMX1
ACCCATCACCGGACGATCTGTGGGAAAAGACCTTCGCCAAGCAGAATGCCTGGCGCGACCGCTTCTCTTCGGTCCCATTCGAGGATAAAGGCGGGTCGCATCCCAGCCGCTACTATCAGGACATTGCGGTTGAGCGAGTCCTGGAGGCCGTTGCTGCGGGTAGGCTTCGCATTCTCCTCACATTGGCGACCGGCACCGGCAAGACCTTCATCGCCTTTCAAATCGCTTGGAAGCTCTTCCACAGCCGCTGGAACCTGAGCCGCCAACCGTCCCGACGTCCCCGTATTCTGTTTCTGGCCGACCGGAACATTCTAGCCGATCAGGCCTACAACGCTTTCTCCGCTTTTCCGGAAGACGCGCTGGTGCGAATTGAGCCGGATGATATCCGGAAGAAGGGCAAAGTGCCGAAGAACGGCAGCCTGTTTTTCACCATCTTCCAAACCTTCATGGCTTCGACAAGCTCAGCCACCGGGGCTCAGAGGGGATCAGCCATCGAGCGATCGGCAGATTCTGTCTCTTGGACTCGATCTAACGTGGGCCCGCATTTTGATGAGATATCCGAGATCACGGATGCCTTTGGCTACATGTATATCCTCGAATGCTCAGATGGGAGCCTATACACGGGAAGCACGACCAACCTGCGAATACGTCTAGAGCAGCACAAGGATCAAGACGGCGCACGACATACTGCTGTACGCGGGCCAGTCAAACTCGTCTATTACGAGACCTTCGAACGCATTGATGAGGCATTTGCCCGTGAAAAGCAGGTACAACATTGGAGCAGGGCAAAGAAGGTAGCGCTGATCAAAGGTAATATCGACCTTCTCAAGCAACTGTCATGTGATCGATCGGTCCCCGAGCCTGTCGAGGGGTATTTCGGTGAGTATCCACCGGACTTCTTCGACTTCATCGTCATCGATGAGTGCCATCGTGGTGGGGCGAACGACGAAAGCAACTGGCGCGGTATCCTTGACTACTTTGCTCCGGCCGTGCAGCTCGGCCTGACTGCCACGCCCAAGCGTAAAGACAACGTGGATACCTACGCCTATTTCGGCGAGCCGGTCTATGTCTACTCCCTCAAGGACGGCATCAACGACGGCTTCCTGACGCCGTTCAAGGTAAAACAGATCTCCACAACGCTCGACGAGTATGTCTATACGCCGGACGACCAGCTCATCGAAGGCGAGATCGAGGCGAAGAAACGCTACCAGGAGAGCGACTTCAACAAGATCATCGAGATCAAGGAGCGTGAGAAGAAGCGTGTCGAGATCTTCATGGGCCAGATCAACCAGCAGGAGAAGACGTTGGTTTTCTGCGCCACGCAGGACCATGCCCTGGCCGTGCGCGACCTCATCAACCAGATGAAGACGAGCACGGACCCCAACTACTGCCAGCGGGTGACGGCCAACGACGGTGAGCTGGGCGAACAATATCTTCGGGACTTTCAGGACAATGAAAAGACCATCCCGACTATCCTGACCACCTCCCAAAAGCTCTCAACCGGCGTGGACGCCAGGAACATCCGGAACATTGTGCTCATGCGGCCGATCAACTCCATGATCGAGTTCAAGCAGATCATCGGACGTGGGACGCGACTCTATGACGGGAAGGACTATTTCACCATCTACGATTTCGTGAAGGCGCACCACCACTTCAGCGATCCAGAGTGGGACGGCGAGCCGATCGAGCCGGAACCTAAGGCGGAACGGAAGTCAGTTGCCCCATCGACACCGTTGGTTGATCGTGCCCGCGAAGGGACTGCTGAGTATGTGAAGAAGACACGAATTAAGGTAAAGCTGGCCGACGGCAAAGCCCGCACCATCCAACACATGATGGTCACGACGTTTTGGCACCCGGACGGCACGCCGATGTCGGCACAGCAATTCCTGGAACTGCTCTTCGGCAAGCTGCCGGAGTTTTTCCACAATGAGGCGGAACTTCGCTCGATCTGGAGCGTGCCGGAGACGCGGGCCCGGCTGTTACAGGGGTTGGCCGAGAAGGGATTCGGCGCCGAGCAGATGGCGGAGATGCAACGAATCATCGACGCGGAGAACAGCGACCTGTTCGACGTGCTGGCGCATGTGGCCTATGCGATGGCTCCGCTTACCCGAGAAGAACGGGCTGCTAGAGCCAAGGTGGAGATCAGCACCCACTTCAACAGCAAGCAGTAGGCGTTCCTCGACTTCGTGCTTGCGCAATACGTCAGAGTGGGGGTGGAGGAGCTGTCTCAGGACAAGCTTTCGCCGTTATTGCGACTCAAGTATCACGGCGCCATTGCTGATGCTGTGGCCGACCTAGGGCAGCCAGAAGAGATTGGAAAAGTTTTCGTTGGGTTTCAGCGATATCTGTATCAGCCACAGGTGAGGCCTGTAGTGAGTGACTAATTAGCGAAAGATGGCCATAGCCGATATTCAAGAATATTTACAACTCATTCCTGCCGTGAACCGAGCGCCGCCGCATGCCGTATGGCTGACATACAATGCCGAAGCCGACACGCTGTACGTCAATTGCAAGAAGCCTGCTCATGCTACGGATAGTGAATTGACCGATGACGATGTAATCATTCGCTATGAGGGGGATGAGGTCATCGGGTTTACCGTGTTGCGTGCCAAGTCAGCGACTCAAAAAAAACCGCCTAATCTTCCCGACTCAGTAGCCACTCTTGGCTTGAGCCAGGGACAGCATGGGGTAGTGGGGCTTACCTCATACCCGCCTCTGTAAGAGACGAGACTTCGGGTCCTTCGCAGGCTGGACTATTCGAGGTCGTGTCAGCGAATAAAAGTAGAAATTGGGTGAAACTGGGAGCAATTCTGTGGATCAGCTCTTGCCCTTGAGCGGCATAAACTTGGCGGCGTGGGCATCCCGTTGGGGCAATTTCAGGAAGATGATGATTCCCGTATCCGAGCTTAGCGTGAATGTTCCGGTTCCCTTCAGGGTGTTCTCACCGGCTGGTATCAGTTCTACCTGCTCGTTGGTTTTCTCAAACCCCTGCTGGATCGTGGCCTTTGCCTTCGCGCCATCAGTGGAAATGGGTTTGTCTGAATGGTCGCTTACATACAGGAGGAGTTCCCCATCCTTGGCGACCAATTCGAGATGATACGGCCCTGCAGCCAGTGATTGCCCACCGTGAAAAGATTTCACGGGCTCGGCGTGTTTAGCCGAGTGGGCGCCGACTTGAACCGCTCCCAGCAAGCTTGCACACAGCACGACACTCCCAAGCAGATGTCTCACGATCAGTTCTCCTTACAGCTCAGCTGGATCTCCATTCATTGGACCGCATCAACTCTCAATGTTTCGGTGAGTGGTGATGGTGGTGTGGGCCAGCATCATCCGTATGGGACGGGGCCTTCTCTCCCTGCTCACCCTTCGGTTTCAAGGGCATGAACCTGGCGGCGTACCCGTCTTGGTTCGGCAGTTTCATGAATACGATGACCACGGTGCTCGGCGTGAGTGAAAAACTACCGGCTCCCTTGAGGACGTTGCCTCCGATCGGGTGGAGGTGCACCTGTGCCCTGTTCGAGCCTGTTTCAACCGTCGCTTTCGCCAACCCACCGTCGACGCTGATGATGTTGTCGGCGTGGTCCGTGACATAGACCGTCAGTTCCCCGTCCTTGGCCAGCAGTTCCATATGATACGGTCCGGTCATCCGCAACTGTCCGCCGTGCGGGGCCTGAACCGATTCAAAATACTCATCGGTATGGGCGCCGGCTGATAGCGCAAGGGCCAGGATCATGACGGACAGTACACCAAACATCATGGTCTTCATACGTTGCTCGCCTCCTAAGGGGTCAGCCACGGGGCTACTTGAGTAAGTAGTCGGAAATGAGTGCGGCGAGTTCGGCCGGCTCGACGACTCCTTCGCGTGTCAGCAATAATTTACCATGCGCGAAGAAATGAGTGGTGGGATAGGTTTCAAAAGTGTGGGTTTTTTTGATTTCGCGACAGCGCCCTGGGACATGCATTTTGGCCTTGCCGACTTTGATGGTCGGGAACTTCGCCGCAGTCGTTTCCAGAATGGGATCGTAGGTCTTACAGGGCTCGCAGGTGGCGAGGCCATAGGCGACCACCGCACCGGAGCTGTCGGTGAATTCGTTATAATTCGCGTCGCTGACGTCGAGGACGGTGCTCATAGGCAAGTGCGGAGTTCTGAGTGCGAAGTGCTGAGTTAGGAGAGGACTCTCTCCCAGCTCAGCACTCAACGCTCGGCACTGTTTAGTTCAGTTTTGCCAGCGCGTCCAGAATTTCCTTATCTTCTCGCGCTGTCTTGATTTCCTGTACCTTCGCATAGGCGACCTTGCCGTTCTTATCGACGATCACGGTCGCGCGCTTGGAGCAGTTCAATGGCTCAAAATACAGACCATAGGACTTGGCGGTCGTCCGGTGGACGTCCGACAACAACCGGTGCTTCAGGTCCAGCGAATCCGCCCAGGCTTTGTGGGAGAAAAAACTGTCGCAGCTGACGCCGAACAATTCGGCATTGGCGGACTGGAACTTCGGGAAGTCGTCGGTCAAGCATTTATTTTCACCCTGGCACACAGGGCTCCAATCCAGCGGATAGAAGCAGAGCACGACGTTCTTCTTGCCCTTGTAGTCGCTCAGCTTCACGTCCTTCTGGTCTTGATCCTTCAGATTGAAATCCGGTGCTGTATCGCCCACTTTAATTTCCGGTGCCACGTCACTCATCGCAAACCTCCTTATTAGAACATCTATGGATGATGGCTGTACTGAGGTCTCGGATAGGTAGGACCCCACGCGAACCATAAACTTTGTAACCTGTGTTTTGAAGGGATGTCAACGGCCCGATAGGCCTACAAGTTGACATGCGTGGGCATGGGCTGTGGGAGAGATGGACTTACGAGGCCTGTAATTCTCGGAATCCCAGCATCCGCCCGGCCGGGGCAGCGGTTCGGTAGTTTCGCACGCGAACCGTACGACCGAGCAGAGGAAGGTCGAGCGTGGTCCCCACCTTCATCGGTTGGCCCAATCGCAACACTTCGGTGCCCGACGCAGACAGAATGTCTTTGGCGGAATTGTCAGGGAGTCCCTTCGCCGAAAACAGTTCAATCTCGTCCACCCCAAACTTGCTGAGGCCAAGTGAATACGACCAGACTCGGTCTGGATGCACGGTGTCGTCATGAACAATGGAAACGTGGTCATCCAGAAGGAAACTGGAAAGCGCGCGTTGCTGCCAATCCGAGGGGTTCACGTAGGCCTGCGTGATGACATCATAGGCGGTGCCTTGGGACAACAGTGTCAAACAGCGCGCCAGCCGTGCCGCTAGGAGGACGGTATCCGGCATGTCCCGAGGAGAGGTAATCGAGGGAGCGATGGCGCCCATAAGCTCATGTTCCCAGGACAATTGTTTCATGATCTCCGCGACATGACTGGCCGGAAGCGGCATGACCACATGGGCCGACCATGGGCCGTGGGTGGCCTGCCAGGACTCGGATGATCCCTCTTCGTGCTGGATCACGAGCGGTCCACCGTACTCTCGATCGTACAGGGCCTTTACTTCGTCCGTACCGGGGGCGGTACCTCGATATCCGATAAAGTAGAGGGGGGGGCGTTTAGCCGAAGGTTTGGGCGACTTTTTCCGAATTCTCATTTGCCGGCTTTCTTGGCCTTGCGACGATCTTCCGGGTGCAACAGTCGCTTCCGCAGGCGAAGGTTTTGTGGAGTGATCTCTACCAGCTCATCGGCTCCAATATATTCCAACGCGAATTCTAAGGTCATCTCACGCGGAGGGGTCAGCACCAAGGCCTCGTCGGACCCGGAGGCACGCATGTTGGTGAGATGCTTCTCCTTGCACACGTTCACGTCGAGATCCTCATCGCGACTGTTCTGGCCGACGACCATGCCACGGTAGACGTCGATGCCGGGTCCGATGAACATGGCCCCCCGTTCCTGGGTCATGAAGATGGCGTACCCTGTGCTGACCCCATCTTCGAATGCCACGAGTGAGCCATGCGGGGCGACGATCAGATCCCGTTCTTCCGCCCGCTCATAGGCCGAAAACACATGATGCATGATGACGGTCCCGCGGGTCTTCGCCAGCAACATGTTCTTCAATCCCATGATGCCGCGGGTCGGAATGTGATATTCCAGATGCATCTCGCTCGTACCGACGTCAGAGTGAATCAGCCGCATGTGCCGCATCTCGCCGCGGCGTTTACCGATCTCCTCAATGACGGTACCCTGATAGGTCTCCGGTACTTGAATGGTCAGCTCCTCGTACGGCTCCATGACGGTGTCGCCTTCACGATGGAGAATGACTTCCGGTTGGGAGACCTGCAGCTCGTACCCTTCCCGTCGCATTTGTTCGATCAACACGGAGAGATGAAGCTCGCCTCGCCCCGCCACGAGAAATCGATCGGCGCTGTCGGTCTCATTGACGCGGAGCGAGACATTGGTTTCCAGCTCCTTGAACAGGCGCTCGCGTAAGTGGCGGGAGGTGAGGAACTTCCCCTCGCGTCCGGCGAAGGGACTGTTATTCACAGAGAAGGTCATCTGAACCGTCGGCTCGTCGATCGTCACGCGTGGGAGTGCGAGCGGATGCTCCGCATCGGCGATGGTATCTCCGATGCTCACTTCATCAAGTCCTGCGACCGCGACGATTTCTCCGGCCGCCGCTTGTTCCATGTCGGCTCGGTCCAGGCCGGAATAGACGGCCAGATCAGACACTCGTCCAGGAATCTGGGCGCTGTTCTTTCCGAGGACCATAACATTCTGTCTCCGGGCAATTGAACCGGACTGGATTTTGCCGATCCCCATCTTACCCTTGTAGGAATCTTGCACCAGAGCCAGGACGAGAATTTGGAGCGGGGCATCGACGGTAATCGCTGGGGCCGGGATCTTCTCCAGCACCGTATCGAGCAACGGCGCGATATCCGTTCCTGGTTTGTTCACGTCCAGCGTGGCGATGCCTTTAAGGGCTGATGTGTAGACGATCGGAAAATCGAGTTGTTCGTCCGTGGCGCCAAGATGAACAAAGAGATCGAAGGTGCGGTTGACGACGTCGTCGATCACCGCGTCCGGACGGTCGATCTTATTGATGACGACGATGGCTTTGTGGCCCAACGCTAAGGCTTTCCGCAACACGAAGGTCGTTTGCGGCATGGGTCCTTCTTTCGCATCGACCAGAATCAAGACGCCGTCGACCATTCGCAAGGTTCGTTCGACTTCTCCGCCGAAGTCGGCGTGGCCCGGCGTGTCCACGATATTGATCTTCACGCCTTTGTACGTGACGCTCGCGTTTTTGGCACGGATGGTGATCCCGCGTTCTCGCTCCTGATCCATGGAGTCCATGATCCGTTCGCCCATGTCGTCGATCTTCCTGTGGACGTGGGTCTGGCGGAGAATGGCGTCGACGAGCGTGGTCTTGCCATGATCGACGTGAGCGATGATCGCGATATTGCGGATATCGCTCCGACGGTCATGAGGGGCGCGTACAGTGGACATGGTGACGGTGCTTCCTTAATAAAATAGATGGCAAAAAAAGACGCCATTCAGTCATGGCGCAAACAGAGGAGTATACCCAAATGAGATCTTGTGTACAAGGAAGATTTTTCGGGAAGCAGACCAATCAAGAAGCTACGGGTTCTGTATGCGTAGTGGCTGGTGATCACGCCTAGCCGACTGGGTTGATGAGACGGTTAATTCTGACAACGAGCTGTTGTGGATGAAGTGGTTTAAGAATGTAGTCGTTCGCACCATTTTCGAGTGCTCGTTTGACATCCTGTGCGTTGTTATCGGATGGCAACTGGCACTTCTTCCCATCCTGCCTGCTTTCTGATGTAGGTCATGAGGTCTAGTCCGCTAACCACAGGGAGCGGAATGTCCAACAAGACAAGGTCGGGTGGGGGCATGGAGTCGATCAGGCCTTGCGCGCTTTGGTCGTCCTAGGCATGGATCACTTCATCCTGAGCTTGTTCTAGATTCAAGCGGATCAGGTCGGCCGTATCTTCCTCATCTTCTACCATCAGCAAGAGCATCATACGGATAACCGTCGGGGGGCTAGTCGAAGACCACATGGACTGACTCAAGATAGGTCGCTAGTCCCTGCAACTCTGTCTCAATAGGGGATCGTGTCCCGGTTTGTGCGGCGATCTCGATCGTGGCCGCCATGGCGGCGAGCTGATCAAATCCATACATTCCAGATGCCCCCTTCATGCCATGGGCAATCCGGCCGGTGGTCTCGAAGTCTTGTTGCCAGAGGGCCTCGCGCATGGCCATCACTTCTTGCTTACGCTTGGCCAGAAACTTCGGCACCAGCAGCTCGAAATCAGGATCGACATGAACGATGATTTTGCCTCCGTCGGGCATGGACCCTGTCGAGAACTGGTCACTCATCGGTGCTCTCTCCTTTGACAACTGGTGCCTCGCTCGCTGCCCGGCCCCTTACGCCGCTTCCTGTGTGTCAGGCTCGGGTGTACCGAGCAATGACTTCGAGCAACGTCTTCTTTTTGACCGGCTTGGTGAGGTGCGCGGTGCAACCGGCCTCCAGGCTTTTCTCGAGATCATCTTTGAATGCGTTGCCAGTCAGTGCGATGATCGGCGTCGGTTTCTGTTGCTGCGCCTGTTCCCAACCGCGAATGGTTTGTGTCGCTTGAATCCCGTCCATCATCGGCATTTGCAGATCCATGAACACTAAATCGTAGGCGGAGGATTGAAACTTCTGGACGGCGATCTGTCCGTGCTCTGCCATCTCGAGTCGATAGGGGGTGTCCTTGAGATACAGGCTGATGACATCACGATTCTCTTCAAGGTCCTCGACGAGTAGAATCCGGGCTGATCGAAGAGCCGTCGGGGGTTCTCTGGGTGTATTTCGGTCCACTGAAACCGAGGTAGGAGATCTCAAGTTCAGCGCGAACACAAGCGACTCCAGGAGACGTCGTTGGCTAATAGGCTTATAGGCGTAACTTGAGATGCCGATAGTTGCAGCTTGTCGGGAGGCTTCTCCCAGCCTGTCGGAAAGATACATGATCAGGGGGAGTGTGGCGTACCGAGGTCGTGTGCGGATGGCCTGTCCAAGATCAAGTCCGGTCATGCCGGGCATCTGGTAGTCCAGGATCGCAAGGTCGATCGTCAGTCCCTCACGCTCGGCGCGATCCAGCTCTATCAAGGCGTCCGTTCCATTCTTGACGTCGATCAGCTGGACGCCCAAGGGGGAAAGATATTCCTGGATTACGCGTCGATGAGACTCGGTATCATCCACCAGCAGGATGCGTCGCCCACGGAGGTTCATGGGGGCCGGTGGTGACGGAGTATGCTGGGTTGGATCTTCTGGCAGCGGCATGGTGAATGAAAAAGTCGTTCCGATCCCGAGGGTGCTGGTGACGTAGATGTGTCCGCCCATGGCATCCACAATACGCTTCGAAATACTCAACCCGAGGCCCGTCCCGCCATACTTTCTGGTTGTCGAAGAGTCAACCTGCGTGAAGCTCTCAAAAACGGTCGAGAGTTTGTCCTTGGGAATCCCAATCCCGGTATCGGTGACCGAACAGAGAATGTTCCCTTGTTCTGACTCGTCTGGGACGAGTCGAACGAGGATCTCTCCTCGTTCGGTAAACTTGATGGCATTGCCCACGAGATTGACGAACACTTGGCGAAGACGTGTGGGATCGCCGGTGACGAACGTCGGGAGGTCTGGATGGACAAACGTGATCAGCTCGAGCTGTTTGGCATGGGCACGGACGGCCAAGAGTTCAGCCGTCTTATCGATGAGGTCATGGAGGTCGAATGGCACGGATTCAATCTCCAGATGACCGGCTTCGATCTTAGAGATGTCCAGAATGTCGTTGATCAAGTCCAGCAGGCTGGTCGCCGCCCGGCTGAACCGGCCGACGTACTCCTGTTGTTCGACGGAGAGCGCCGTTTCTTTCAACAGCTCGGCCATGGCGACGATGGCATTGATGGGGGTACGAATCTCATGGCTCATTGACGCGAGAAATTCGCTTTTGGCCTGAGTAGCGGCTAGCGCTTGCCGATGAGCAAGTTCTAATTCCAGGTTCTTGGCAGTTATTTCAGCGGTATGCCGCCCCAGCTTCTCTTCAGCCACCTTCCGCTCGGTGATATCCCGAAGGAGGCCGGTGAATCGGCGACGGTCTCCCCAATTCATTTCGCTCACGGCGAGGTCGAGAGGAAACGTGGAGCCATCTTTGCGAAGTCCGATCGCTTCGCATCCAGTACCGATGATTTTGGCCTGCCCTGTTTGCTGATAGTGGGCGAGATAGCCGTCGTGCTCGCTCTGGTAAGGCTCCGGCATGAGCCGCTTGACGTTCTGCCCAATCATCTCAGCGGCGGTGTAACCAAAGAGCCGCTCGGCAGCGGGATTGAACGACTCAATGGTCCCCTGCTCGTCGATGGTGATGATGCCGTCGACGGCATGGTCGACGATTGCACGTAGCCGCATCTCTTGATCTCGGAGGGCCATCTCAGCCCGCTTGTGAGCTGTCACATCTCGGCAGGTGCATAGGAGCCAGTCGTCAAGCGTGCTGTGGGAAGGAAGGATGGCTAACGAGACTTCGATGGCGACCGGATCACCTGATTTTGTTTTTCCAGTCACTTCTCCTCGCCAATGGCCCTTTCCCAGGAGTATGGGGAAATAGGAGTTTTGAATTCTGTTCTGCCACTCAGGCGTATAGAGGGTGGTCCACGACTGCCCGATCAAGTCAGTTGGTTCATACCCGTACATCGCGGCGTGGACTTGATTCATATAGGTGTAGTACCCCTCGCGATTGAGTAAGGCCATTCCATCCGTGCCATGGTCAATGGCAAAACTGAGCTTGGCTTGAGAGAGCTTGGCCTGTTCCGCTGCGGTCGCAGCAGCTTCCACCTGGATCTGACGCCGGCGGAGTTCCAGCAGGTTCATGACCTGACGTCCTAGGACGGTGAGCGCGTGACGTTGATCGGCGGTGAGTTGCCGAGGCACCCGATCGATGACGCAAAGAGTCCCGAGAGCGTACCCGTCATGAGTGAGGAGTGGGATGCCTGCGTAAAAGCGGATGAAGGGTTTCTCAGTGACTAACGGATTGTCAGCAAAACGGGGATCGTGAAGGGCGTCGCGTACTTCAAGGATTTCTCGTTGCAAGATGGCATGCGCGCAGAACGCGATGTCACGAGATGTTTCACAAACGGTCACCCCGACTTTCGCCTTGAACCACTGTCTGGAAGGATCGACCAAACTGACCAGTGCGATGGGGGTCTGGCAGAGCTTGGCAGCTAGTTCCGCAAGGTCATCGAAGGCGTGCTCAGCTTCGGTGTTAAGGATCTCGTATCGATGTAAGGCTTCAAGCCGACAGGGTTCATTCTCTGGTAGTGGAGCCTTCATAGGCTTTGTGACGGACTAGGCGTTTGCACGGATCACCGTGTTGTCTTGCGGAATGATGAGCGAGGAGAAAGAACGCCGGCGCTTCGTCCTTCCTTGCAAACGAGGGACCATTTGTGCAACTACCTAAATAATAGATTTGAATCATCCAATATTTTATCTAAGCCGTCAACCATATGAGGAATTGTGTGCGCCGGTTGGGTGGAAAGCCTTGCTTGAGTTTTCACACGGCGCATTGTAAGTTCTGACGTACCTCACGACTCAC
>NZ_JBUBKD010000003.1:0-11472 GCF_054902215.1 Nitrospira sp. CMX1
TCCCGGTTTGGTTTCGCCGTTAGTCCCATTGAAATCCTGCGGTTTCCCCTGGACGAGAAGCACGTCAGGCTTCACAACCCGGCTTTCAGTTGCCGCAGCAAACCGATCGGCCAGAAACAGGAAACTCCAACCAGCGAGAATCACGGTGAGAATTCGTCGTGCGCCCATTGCTTCCCCTCGCGGAGTAAGGTACCGAAAAGTCGCATATAAATCCAGTCGCCCACCGGTTTGTGGCCATCAGAACCATGCTACGACAGAAGATTCCAAGAGAGTTGCACTTGGCGATCGTCCAGTGTAGCGTATGCTCCAGCATGCTCGGTTCGATGTCTTCCATCCACAACACCTGTTTCCATCTTCTCTTGTGGTCTCTGCTTATCACACTCGTGATGAGCATCTCTGGATGTGGCGGACCCTGGCGTGATGTCTATCTCAAGAAAGGGGTTGGCCGGCTGACGCAAGAAGAGATCCGTGAGCGGCTTGGCCCCCCACACACTGCAAAAACGCCCGCGCTTGGCGGAGACAGCCTCTGGACCTACCGTTTCCCGCTCAGCGAGCAGGACCTGACTTCATGGAGGTCCTCCATGCTTGGTGATGCGTCTCACTCAATCACCAGCATGATGGGCAAGGGGGCAGAGACCGCCAAGCAGACACTCTATTGTTACCGCTATATCCTGACCTTCTCCGAAGAGAAGATTCTTAAGACCTGGAACCGAGAAGAATGCGTTCCTGGTACCCGCGAGACACTAATCGCCAAATAGAGGATACCCGTGCCTCAGAGCCAATGGTTCCCCATCGACAGTGTGATGGCACTGGACAGCTTGAAATCGCTGATTCTGCTGCTGACCGTGATCGCCACCAGAACGCTGATCGTGCGGTGGATCGCTGGGAACCCGACTCTCTCGATGGAATCGAAACGTCGATGGGTGGTCACGACGAGAAACTCCGCCGTCTTCGCTTTCCTCATTGGCCTGGTCATGATCTGGGCACACGAACTGCAGGCGCTTGCAGTGTCACTGGTCGCGTTGGCCGCCGCGATGGTCCTGGCGACCAAAGAGCTGATTCTCTGTTGGAGTGGTGCGGCACTTCGGATGGGTGGCAAGGCCTATGCTGTCGGCGATCGAATTCAGATCGCGGGCCACCGAGGGGTGGTGTTGGATCATGATATGTTCGCCACGAAGTTATTGGAGATCGGCCCTGGACAGTCCGCTCATCTGTACACAGGGCGCGTGACCGTGTTCCCCAATAGTCTGCTCTTCACGAACCCATTGATCAAAGAAAACCCCGAACAGGAGTACGGGCTCTATACGGTGCTCGTCCCCATTAAGAACGACGAGGATTGGCAGCGATCGGAGCGCATGCTTCTGGAAGCGGCAAAAATCGAATGTGCGCCGTTCATGGAAGAAGCCGTCCGGCACATGAAGCTCTTGGAACAAGCGAATCTGCTCGAGGCTCCTTCCCCGGAACCGCGTATCACCATTCAACTGCCGGAATCCGGCAAGATTCATCTTGTACTCCGATTCCCAGCCCCGGACCGGGGGCGCTCCCGCATTGAGCAGGCCATTCTCCGTCGCTATCTTCTCCACTTGAACAATCATGAGTCTGTGCCTCGGGCCTAAAAGAAAAGGGCCATCGCAAGATGGCCCTTCCCCATTCTTCATCACTGTGAATGGCTCGAGTTACTTCGGAAACGACTTCGGCGGGGCAATATGCTGCCATCCCTCGCCATTGAGTGACTTGAGCATCGCCACCAAATCCTGTTGCTCCTCATCCGTCAGTTCCAACGGGATGATCGTATTGTCCTGGTGCGGATTCTTCACGCCGCCCCGGTTGTAGAACTTCACCACCTCTTCCAAGGTCTTGAAACGACCATCATGCATATAGGGTGCAGTCCTGGAAATTTCTCGCAACGTCGGTGTCTTGAATGCTCCAATGTCTTCAGGATTCTTCGATTCCATATACCGACCCAGATCGACCTTATTGTCGTCCCAGCCAATACCAAGATTATGGAACTTCTCGTCTGTGAAGTTGAACCCGGAATGGCACCGCGTGCAACGCGCTTTCCCGCGGAACAGTTCAAGCCCACGCTTGGCGGAATCGCTCAAGGCATTCTGATCTCCCCCAATGTCATACTTGTCGACCGCACTATTCCCGGATAACACCGTCCGCTGAAAGCTGGCAACGGCTCGTCCGACATCCTGAATCGTAATCTCCCCACCGAAGACTTCCTGGAAGAGCTTTCGATAGCCAGGCATCTTCTTCATTTTGGCAACCATCTCATCATGGTTGGCAAACCCATGTTCGATGGGATTTGCAAAAGGCCCGATGGACTGATCTTCCAGCGTCGCAGCCCGTCCATCCCAGAACTGTGCTTTGCTATACACCCGATTGAACGACACCGGCGCACTCCGGCCGCCCTTGAGGCCATTGATCCCGGTCGACACCGGCATCCCATCCGCGAAACCTTTTTTCGCCATATGGCAACTGGCACAAGCGATCGTGTTGTTTTTTGACATGCGCTTATCGAAGAAGATAGCCCGTCCTAATTCGATCTTCTCCTTCGTGAGCGGGTTGTCCGCCGGCACATAGGTATTCGGATCCTCCAATCCCTCGATCGTCGGCAAGGTCACAGGTTCTCCCGCAAATGCCTTGTGTCCCTGTCCTTCTTCACCAATCACAGGGACGAGAGGCATGGCCATTACCAATCCAACTGCCAATACCCCTGTCAGTACCCCGCTCCCTGATATCGTCTTCTGCACCATTACATCCTCCTCTCTGCACACGTGATGTGTGTGTTTATGCCCATCCCTGGCCTACTCAACCCATTGCGCTTGTTCCAGCTCATCGGTCTAGACGACCAGCGAGACCATCACAAGTGCTCAACCAGATTGCAGCTGGGGCTTGTCATACCATGACTCATCCTATTGACTCAATCGGCTGATCTTGAGCAAACCCATAAACTCTCCGAGACTATTCCTTCTCATACCTCTCGATGATTCCAGGCGAACGGATGATCCCTGGGCTCAAAGATGTCGGAAAACGATCCGCATGCGTGAGAGAAAGACACCCTACCCGCCGTATACAGTCTAATTGATACTGTATTGTCCTGACATAAGTCGCGCTTATGGACCGAGCGGCAGGAAAACGGGTGACACGTACTGAGCTGCAATATGTCATGGCCGTCGCACAGGAACGGCACTTTGGCCGAGCTGCCGAACGAGCCTTCGTCACTCAGCCGGCGCTGAGTCTGGTCATTAAGAAACTAGAAGACAACTTAGGAGTGACGATCTTTGAACGGCGTCAGAATAGGGAACACTCGATGTCATCGTGATCGCACTGCCCTTCGAGGAACCTGGCATCCTCACCGTCGTCTTGTATGACGAACCGTTTCAAGCCGTGCCCCCGCCGGACAGCCATGGCAGAAAAAGAAGGTACTCGATTCTCGACAATTAAGCATTGAGAAAGTCCTGTTGCCTCAGGCCGGTCACTGCTTCCGACAGCAGGCCCTGGAGACATGCCCTGAACTTAGTCGCTCCGACACAGAAGGTCGGCAGGGAAACCTTCTAGAAACCATCCGACAGATGGTGGCCTCTGGGCTTGGGATCACAGTCATGTCCAGCAGCGCCCTCACCCCCACGTACCAACACAAGCGCCTGATCGCGATCAAATTGGCGGAGCCTGTACTCGGCCGTCGGATCGGCCTCGCATGGCGGCGAGGATACACCCGCCCTTCAGGTGATTACGGTCCTGCGGGAAACCGTACGATCCTTAAAGATTTCTGGACTCCGCATGGTAGCCGATATAATCAACATCAGTGGCTCTTGGTTCTGCTTGTTGCCCGGGAGGGCTTTTGTTAGGATGCGACGCATCGATTGGAGCATCTTCTATGAAAATTGCCACGTTCAACGCAAATTCCTTACGCAAACGTCTGCTGATCGTCCTCGCCTGGCTCGAACAGCACAAGCCGGATGTTCTTTGCCTTCAAGAAACCAAGGTTCAGGATAGTGAGTTCCCGTTACTGGCATTGGCTCCCAGTGGATACGACATTACCTTTCGCGGCATGAAGTCTTACAACGGCGTCGCGATTCTTAGCCGTCATAAGCCGGAGGCGGTCTTTTACGGATTTGATGATGGCGGGGAGCCGGACGACTCCCGCTTGCTGAGAGTCGTCATTGATGGAATTCCCATTATCAATACATATGTGCCACAGGGATTCGAAATCGATTCACCGAAATATGCCTACAAGCTAGCCTGGTACGAACGCCTCAGAAAATATTTCGACAAACACCTATCGCCCCGGGCACCTGCTATCTGGTGCGGGGATATGAATGTTGCGCCTCGATCGATGGACGTCCATAGTCCAGAGAAACATCTGAACCATGTTTGCTATCACGAAGCCGCGCGGAAGGCGTATGAGCAGACCATCTCGTGGGGATTTGAGGATGTCTTCGTAAAATTATACCCAACTCGTCAGCAGTACACGTTTTGGGACTACCGTGCGCCCAGCTCATTGGCAGCCAACAAAGGATGGCGGATTGATCATATGATGGCGACCGCACCACTGGCTGAACAATGTGTGCGGGCGGATGTGGATGTCGAGCCGCGACGAGCGAAAGAACCGTCCGACCATACATTTTTGTGGGCAGAGTTTTCGATCTGACCGCGCACGCGACACCCACTCCATCCAAACTGTCGATCCCCCCGTCACGTAGCAGGGGGAACGGATGGCCCCCTACGCGGCCTTTGCTCGCATGTGGTTACTACGGTTCAGCTCAATCAATGGGTCAATGATCAAGCCGCAGTTAAGACAACGAAGAATAACCGTACTGGAAGACACCGCTGGTTGACGCTCTTGAATCATCAGCCCTTTACATTTTCGACAGGTCATGGAGTTCCTCCTCCTGATAATGACGACCTGTCACTCTTAACACTGAAACATTAACGTCGTGTTAACGGTCAGTTAAAACTATCTAATGTTCTTTCCGATATCTCTGGCCGAGACGGAACTTCTTTCTCTGTTTTCAGGATTTTGCACAGAACCATGAACGGGTTATCTACAAACCTCATCTCGAGACGTGTCGCACCGCTTCATCCAGGACACACCGCTCAGTGTCCCTGCAACGGATCCCGCAATGATGAAGGCGCGTGATGACATAACTGACCACCCTGCCACGATCGTCATCGTGGGCGCAGGCGCCGCGGGTCTGACCTGCTCGATCGCTGCCGCGCAAACGCTTGCGCATGAAGCATGTGATGCTTGCGTTCTCCTATTGGATGGCGCGAAGCACCTCGGAGCGAAGATTCTGGTCTCGGGTGGCGGACGCTGTAACGTGACACATGATGTCGTCACGCCAAAAGATTTTTTTGGAAATCGCAACATCATTCGAAATGTGCTAGCCGCTTTCCCGGTTGAACAAACGATCGCCTGGTTTGCCTCGCTGGGGGTTGAGCTGAAGAATGAACCGGCGGGCAAGCTCTTTCCCACAACTGACAATGCGCGCACTGTTCTCCATGCATTGATCGATGGTGCTCGACGCGCCAATGTGACGATCTGTCAGGACCACCGGGTGCATGAGATTTCACGAACCAAGGCTGGGTTTCTGGTACAACACAGCCACGGTATGACACATGCCTCCTGCGTCATGCTTGCCACCGGGGGGCAGTCGTTACCAAGAAGCGGAAGTGATGGATTCGGATATCAGCTGGCACGCAGGCTTGGACATCAGATTACTCCAACCGCACCGGCCTTGGTTCCACTGGTGCTTGCCCCCTCCATGTTTCACACTACCCTCTCAGGCCTATCCCATAAGGTGGAGCTCATCACGCAGGTCGACAGACGAGAAGTGGACCGACGTAGGGGAAGCCTCCTCTGGACCCATGTTGGAATCAGTGGTCCGGTGGTCCTAGACGCCAGCCGTTTCTGGACTCTGGCAACAAGGCAAGGCGCCGCCGTTGAAATGTACGGCAACTTTGTTCCCACGCACTCAGCAAATGAGCTTCGAGAATGGTTCATGGCCCAGTCCGCTCGACATCCCAAGCGCTCACTGGTTCGAACGCTGTCATCCTTAGTCCCGGATCGTTTTGCCGAATCCCTCTGCCATCACCTGTCCTGCGAGCCACAGACAGCGGTTGCCCAAGTCCCGCGCCTCAACCGAGATCGGTTGCTGAATGCACTCACTCGGTTTCACTTTCCAATTATTGGTGACCGTGGATGGAACGTAGCGGAAGTCACCGCCGGAGGGATTCCACTGGAGGAAATCAACTATCGAACAATGGAATCCAAACTGGTTCCAGGGCTCTATCTTCTTGGGGAACTACTCGATTGTGACGGCAGAATTGGAGGATTTAATTTTCAATGGGCCTGGACAACAGGGTGGCTAGCTGGAGAATCAGCCGGGAAAAGCCTGGTCAACGACAAGAGCCCCTCTCACCCAGCATCACCGCCAGGATGATTTGTCTTCTTTCCTGAGCCCTCAGCATTCACCGCAACGATCACCACGCGCCCGCTTCCGCTTCCGAACAAGTTTTCGCCCGTGGGAGGGGACGATACGAGATCTCTCTGGTCTCCCGAGTGGACTCGCTCGAAGAGAGAATCGTAACTTGAAGCGTTTCATCAGAAAAGCCGTCATTGCGGATCCGTAAGACCCCCTCACGATTTAACATTTTGACGGCATTTGTACGTGAAACAATCGGGGGATACTCTCTGAATTGCTCCGCCGAGACGTATGGAACCTGGATGGTCACGGGACGACGTTTGACGTAAATAAAATCACGCAGATTGTCGTCGATGGGTGTCTTCAACGTCACAACTACCGAACTTTCTGCCGGCAACGTCGCGATCGAGATCACATACAATGGTTTCACATCGGGCGGTGCTTCCTTATGACCCGTCACAACCAAAGCGGGAGCGGCCATCAACTGCGTCGTTTGATTGATGGCAGGAGACCGCACACCGACGCGGAGATTCGTCAGATCACGACTGGACACATTTTCAAGCAGGAGTTTGATGAGTACCCAGCCCTGTGGATCGAGCGTCACCGCCCGTCCATTCTGGACAGACTGTTCTTCCCGCCGTATGCTGCAGTCGGAGACGAGATTACGCCGTTCAAAAAAATACAGCGTATTCATACCCTGCGGCTGAATACCACGCTCATAGGTGTAGAACGAGACTCCAACATGAATCATCGTCGGCCTAAACCAGGCCACGACCGTAGGAAGCACGAAAGGGACAAAAGCAGCCAGAAGGCCCAGGATAGCAACCTTACTGAGGACACTTTGCCTCCAGAACCACGCCCAGCCTTTTTTTAAGCTCTCCATGCAACGCTCATTTGAATGCTTCAATCTGACCGGTCGTAAAGATACGCTCTTGGAGGAGCTCCCGACAAGGGCAAGACTTTACCTTGACCATCGTCGGTTCCGTTCGCCATGCTGGTGAATCATCAGCTTTAGGAGGCCCAATGCCAGGCGACCGACTGGAAGAGGATACTCAGAAAAATCACTGCCTCACTCTACGATGGAAGGTGATGTTGGTCTTGAGTGCCATCCTCATTGCGCTTGGCCTCGGCATCGAGTGGGCACCGCCTCAGGATCCTAGTCTTCCGGACACATCCTCATTCCTTGTCATCTTAGGGATATTTCTCGGCGTTGTAGGGCTTCTGACAACAGCACGGCATTGAGGGCTGCGCTGTATGTATGAGAGAAACGCACGTCCGGAACCATGACAATTGCTCACACAAGCCCTGCTACCGATTTGCACCCTGGAGTTGGACTGCACTGACGCCATAGGGGCTGAAAAAGGCGAGCACCTTGTCCCCCACCTTGAACCGGGCCCCAAGTTGAGTCTGTGGGGTAAGATTCAGGATATGAAGCTGCCCTTTGTCGTCCCGAATCACCATTGTTCCAGGAACCCCCGTTGTGAGGGAAATCACTTCTCCTTGGACCGGGGGAAGAGCAAGAACGGAACTGGGCACGCTACCCATCATCACTACCAGGAGCATCAGGCTACCCGCTATTCGGAGTACAGGGTTCTGCATGGCGACAACTCCTCTCGACTTAGATGCTCGTAGTAATTCACCCCTCAAGGATCATGACTGTTGATAGATTCTCCTCGCTCTGACTACCATCCGTCATTCTACCAAGAGATGGGACGTCTAGACTCCCTTTGCCTATTGGCACAATAGTCTGTCAATGTACGGTGTACACAATCGGCCGGTCTAATCCCAGAGAGCCATTCTATATTCAGTCCATCACTCTTTCCGACTTTGCCATCAACCATACAAACAGTGCACGATCCACTGTCTTATGTTTCGAGCTCTGTAAAACGAAATCCCCTACCGTAAGAATGCTGTTTGCTTAAGGCCATACCCCCTCTTTTGAGGTAAATATTTCGAGGAAGGCGCTCAGCTACTCTCCCCGCTACCCTTCTTATCATGAACCACTTGATGAGCACAGATACAGGGAGCGCCCATGAGTAACCGAATAGATCCCATACGGCGACATAGTCGGTTTCCAGTGAGCTGGCCAGTGTTGTATGGAGATGGCACAGCTTTCGCGGAAGGGACAGTCCTAGATCTCACTGCCCGCGGCTGGCGAGTGACCGGGGCAATGCCAGTTGTCCCAGGTACGCAACTGACCTTGAAGGTGTCAATCCCAGACAGATCCACCCCGCTCTGTATTCATCGTGCGATCGTGCTCTGGGTCAAGGAGCAGGAGTTTGCCATTGAAGCGAATGAGATCGCGCCGGAAGACCAAGCTTGGGTTGCCGAGTTCCTTCGGCACAAACTCGGACTCATGTGGATGTCGCAAACCGCCGACCACGCCCCCCCCCATCAAACCAGAGCTACGCAACCCTCTAGCGAATCGCTTCCACCACAATCGTCTCTTCCATCTCTCGAAGACATCCTACGCCGAGTCACTGCAACCGATCTCGCTTCAACAGTCATGCCGGTGAAAGCCAATCAGAATAGTAGTTCAGAATTTCCCCACTGCGAGAGCAGTATGCCCGTCGACGACGTACCTGAGAAAATCTGGCATGAGGCACGCTACATTGTTCGTCGCATGGTCGCAATCAAAGCTGCTCGTATCCAAACTGGCCGAAATCCTGTTCCAGAGAATTAGCCCAGCCGACCCAAGAACTTGGTTCTCCTCCTCAACACCCTCTCAGGAAAAACAAGAACCCCCTTACAGTGAGCCTTGGTGAGTTCACTGTGCGCAGTAGCGCATAAACATGATCCGCAGTGTTAACAGACCCTAAGAAGCAACCATGGGTGATTCTGGCTTTTAAAGAAATCCTACTCCTGAGTTTTGACTTGATTCCTGGTGACGACTAGAAATCTTCAAACAGACGAAGCTGATTGGGTCGTCCAATCCCTCGCATCCATGCCGGGACCCGTGGCGGTTTCTTTGGCTTGAGAGAAGACGGGCCGCTTGCCAATAAGGCCTGCGCCGTAATCCATGCTCCAATCAGTTCGAAATGGACCAGATCCGTCTCACGAAGATTGGAGCTCCATTCTGAACTGGCTCGCTTACTCACGCCCGCCGGGCGACTCAGGTACCGGACCTGGAAGAACCATTCACCAGACCAGCTGGCTCCGACTTGATGCACAACGGCGATAATGCCGAGACGTTCACCGGCCGTCTGCCTGAGATAGACCCCAAGAGCAATGTCATCACGAGTCACCATGGTAACCATTGGTTACACTACTACAGACTTATAGTCAATACCGTGTAAACACATAGCTAAATTAATTTATTCTATTCTTCCAACTCATGGAGGAGTGCCTTCCACCATGATCCCATATTTGATTCCGATGGCAGCAAGACACTAACTCCTAAAATTCTCATTACTCAAGACAGTTACAGAGAGCCATTATTTGACACTCTCGGCAATCACGCCTCCGATGGAGTCTTTGTGGAATTTTAAGCTAGCAACATCAGCAGAGAGAAACGAGGGAGTACTGGGCGACGTATTGTACGTACGACCTGACAAAGACTTAGAGGCATGCATCGCTACCATGAAGGTGATCACAATGATTCCGTGCTCAGTTTTGTGTAGTCAGGGCAAGAGCTCTGCTGTTTGTGAGTAGGTTCTTTGGCCTTTCCAAACCTCGCATTCCCGATAAATGAGACACAGACCTTTCACTGTGCTCTGGAATAACATCCGCATCCCAATCCATACACATCTCTACATAAGCGCACACCAATGCTTGTGACCATTCTATTCCTCTAGACATGAGCCAGCCAGTGCAAGCCTATTGAAATTGTAGGAGTATTGGCAGAAGAAGCATAGATGAACTCAAGAATTTGACTCGGAGGCACCATCCTTGCCTTCACACTAGAGTAGCCGATCTGTAGCCTCTAATGAAAAATCCCATCGGTTCGGGACTGCGGCCCGTAAAAGACGGGAAGCACATTTACAAGAAAGGGGCCATAGGAAATGAACTATTCTACCCCCATAACATGGAACTCCAACTTTCAAGACCGGTTGCGTGGCACATGGGTCCATCAGCTCTACAAGGGTACCCGAAAAGCGAAGCGCACTCTATTTCGCCAATCCGAAGGAGAGGCTATTCTATTAGCGCGATATCATCGGATACACGGCAAATCTCTCAACATGAAGGCCCCGAAGACATTTACAGAAAAACTATTCTGGAGAATGGTCTCCTGGAATCGAAGCCTCAATCCTATCTTTACACAGCTGACCGATAAATCTTCAGCGAGAACTCACGTCGCAAACACCTTAGGAGATGAGTACTTGATCAGGCTATTGTGGTATGGCGACAACCCTCGAACCATCCCATTTAGCAGACTTCCAACACGATACGTCATGAAGCCAAGTCATACAAGCCAACAGGTGATCGTGGTTAGAAATCCTACTGATCGAACTGAGCTCATCAACAGGGCCTCTGCCTGGTTGGGCAACAATTACTATTGGAACGCACGAGAGTATCAATACTATGGAATTAAACCAGGGGTCATGATTGAAGAATGCCTTGAAAATCCAGATGGAAGTCTTCCTCTTGACTATAAGCTTTGGTGCTTCAACGGAGAGCCAGAACTCATTCAAGTAATCAACCATGCACGAGACATGAGCTCATTTTATGACAAAACATGGACTCTCTTAGACCTCACCAACAAAGAGGGCCGCTCTCAACGGCCGATTACAAAGCCAGCAAACCTTGAAGAGATGATCAGCGTTGCATCAAAGCTGTCGGTTGGTTTTGGGTTTGTACGCGTCGATTTATATAATGTGAACGGAAGAGTTTATTTTGGCGAGTTAACCTTTACCCCTGCAGCTGGACACATGAAGCTGCAACCAGACAGCTGGGACGCCGCGCTAGGGGAAAAGTGGGACTTATCACTGGAACATCAACTGCCGGCTAGCAGGGGATAAAAGGCGCATTCTTCAGCACGACAAAATTGTACGCAGTGAAGTGCGAGGAGTATAGGCAAGTGGGGTGGATGACGGGTTTCGAA
>NZ_JBUBKD010000004.1:0-15813 GCF_054902215.1 Nitrospira sp. CMX1
CGATCCTCAGCCCCATACCCCATTCGAACGGCGCACCGTTCCAATTCATCTGCTTCAGCAGGAAGCGTTTGTGTTTGGAGATCATGCACCATCTGGAGTTTGTGTTCGACATCACGGAGGAACACATAGGCAGCGGCCAACGCATTTCGTTCGTTGGCCGAAAGGAGCTTCTTCTTGGAGAGTCGTGCCAGCGAACCAAGTGTGCTCCGATCCAAGAGCACCGGCACTTTGCGTCCGGCCAAAACCTGAATGGTCTGCACGAAAAATTCAATCTCCCGAATGCCTCCGGTTCCCAACTTCACATTCCGCTGTCCGTGCCCACGACCGGTCATTTTGGCGTCGATCATGTCTTTCACCGCACGCACGTCTTGCACGATTGCCAATGCCTGGTCCCGGTCCACTTTCCCCCCTCCCAAGACAAAGGGTTTGACCATCTTGAGGAACGCCTGCCCGACGGCCTGCGATCCGGCAACCGGGGCGGCCTTCAGCAGGGCCAGCCGTTCCCAGACCTGACCACGGGCTGCATAATACCGCTGGTACTCGTCGAGCGATCGCGCAAGCTGTCCGATGGACCCTTCCGCACGTAACCGCAAATCGACTCGAAACACGTAGCCTTCTCTCGTGGGCTCAGACAAGACCCGGGTCAGTTCACGAGCAAGAATCTCAAAGTACTCTTCATTGGAAATACCGACGCCAGGGGGAACGGAAGCACGCCCACCTTTTGGGGCTCTGGTTTCACCACCGTGTGCTTCATAGAGATAGATGAGATCGACATCGGAGCTGTAGTTCAACTCATGTCCACCAAGTTTGCCCATCCCAATGACGGTGAATCCGGTCTCGACCCACCGCCCTTTTCTGACCTGGTGCATCGGCACGCCGTATTGTCGGCGAAGGTCGGCATTGATAATTTCGTACGCAGCATGGATCAGCACACAGGCCAGATCAGACAATGCGGCCGTCGTCTCCGGAACCGTGGCACGCTTGAGCAGGTCCCGGACGCCGATGCGCAACATCTCCCGCCTCCGAAAACGGCGGAGCGCATCCAGCTTCGTTTCTTTCACCGTCAGGTGCCCGATGCTTTCTCGAAGCGCCGACGCAATTCCTTTCCGTGTAGGCGGGCGCGAGAGCACCTCCTCCTCGGCCAGCCAATAGACCAACATGGGGTCTCGAATGAGGGTAAAGGCCAAGGCATCGCTGTTGCCGAAGATCGCGCACAGCAAATCGAGCATACGTGGCCAGGTGCGCACATAGTCCAGCAATGATGAACGCGAGCCGCTCCCAAGCAGCCTCTCCCAGTGGTTCAATGCCTGGTCCGGGTCAGCTGTTCGTGAGAGAGACTCCAGTAACATCGGCAGGATTTCGGCCAGCCGTTTACGTTGCAGGGGATCACCCGCCATCGCGTCGAGATTACGGTCCGCCAGATCAAGATCCCGCAGACCGTAGGCAGATAAAATGGTTCGTACCTGGTCGGCGTTCCGCTTGGCCTCGAGCAAGACCGGCGTGGGATCCGGTCTTCCGGTTATCCCTCCTCGAGCCGATGCCCGTGACATGTTGCTCTTCTCAGACTGCCGTTTCACGCCTCACGCCTCACGCGATCTGTGATCTGGGGCGGCATTATACTGACAGGTTTCTCTACGCACAATGAACCCGTTCGGGTATACTGACCTCCATGCCAACCGGCACACAAGACCGCGTCGCACTCCTCAATACCGTCCGCCCGCTATGCCCTGACGTACCACCGGATTTGCTTCAGGATTTTTTCGTCCGTCTGGATCAGGAATACTTCCAGCGGTTCGCGCCCTCAACGATTGCCGAACACATCCGGTTGACGGCCAGACTGACGTCGGAACACTTGTGTGAGGTGACGTTCGCCGAACAGCCGGACCAACGGTGCGTGATCACGATCGTGGCCTACGACTATTTCTCCGAGTTCGCGATGATTTGCGGGTTACTATCGGCCTTTGGGTTGAACATAGAAGAAGGCGACATTTATACATTTGCGGAGAAAACCGCTCCGTTATCCTCTCGCACCAATTGGAGCGAGCACGGACCGCGCATCCGCCCTAAGGCAACTCCGGGCTTGGTTCAAAAAAAGATCGTCGATGTGTTCCGCGTACACCCAGTCCCAGGGGTGGAGTTAGGAAGAGAACAACAACATCTGCTGACTGATGCACTTTCCTCTGTCATGACCCTGCTGGACAAAGGGCAGTTCGAAGAAGCTCGTTTCGCCGTGAACCGACGTTTGGTAGAACAGCTCGGCAAACGCCGGGCATCGTTCGGCGGCCTGCTCTATCCGGTACAGATCACCTTCGATAACAGCCAATCGCCCACCGACACGGTGATGGAGATCCGGTCGGACGATACACCGGCCTTCTTATACGCCTTTGCCAACGCTCTGGCGATGCGAAACGTGTATATCTCCAAAGCGCAGTTCGATGTCGAAAGCGGGAAGATTCATGATCGCTTCTCTGTCCGCAATCGCCACGGCCAGAAGCTCACCGATGCGACCGAACAGCAGCAGTTACGTCTTACGGCCGTCCTCATCAAACAGTTTACCCATGCCCTGACCTGGGCTCCCGATCCGACCAAGGCGTTAGAAGCCTTCGACCAATTCCTGGATCTGACCGTCCAACAGACAAAAGGAAAGGCTCAGCAGAAAGCCTTGGCCTTTCTCAGCGACAAGAAAACCTTTCCCCTCCTCGCCCGCCTGCTCGGCGCGAGTGATTTTCTTTGGGAAGATTTTCTCCGTCGCCAGCACAGCAACCTTCTGCCCCTGCTGCAAGACTACCGGGATGCCCCCCTTATTACCCCGAGAGCCACACTTCGCAAGGAGCTTGATCGCCTGGTCAACCGCGCCAAAACCGATGAAGATCGGAAAGCCGCGCTGAACAGTTTCAAAGACCGCGAAATGTTCCGTATCGACATGAAACACATCGTCGAACCGGACATAGCGCTGCCGGATTTCTCCGCCGCCCTGACACAACTGGCCGAAACCATCCTTGATCGAAGCTTGAAGGACTGCCGAGCCAAGCTGAACAAACTGTATGGTCCACCGCGCTTGGCCGATAAGAAACCATGCCCCTTCACCGTCCTCGGTTTAGGGAAATTCGGAGGGAGAGAGCTGGGCTATGCCTCTGACATCGAGGTCTTGTTCGTCTACGGAGATGCCGGACGGACCGGCGGAAAGCACGCTATCGACAACAGCGAATACTTTGAACGGCTGGGCTACGAACTTCTTCAATGGATCGAAGCCAAACAAGAGGGCATCTTCCATGTGGATGTCCGCCTTCGGCCTCATGGGGGGAAAGGCTCGCTCACAAACCCCTTCGATGAAATCGCCAAATACTATAGCGACCAGGGACTGGCCGCACCGTTTGAGCGCCAGTCGCTGATCAAACTCCGCCATGTCGCCGGCGATCCGGATCTTGGGAAGCGAGTCGAAATCCATCGCAACCACTATGTCTACAGCGGCAAATCTTTGGATCCGAATGTCGTCCTCGATGCGCGCCGTCAACAGCTGAAGCAGCTCGTGGAACGAGGCACGGTGAACTTGAAGCACAGCCAAGGCGGCATCGTCGACATCGAGTATGCCATCCAATACCTCCAGATTCAGCACGGATCTCGCCTTCCTATCGTACGGACCCCCAACACCATGCAAGCATTGGCAGCCCTCGTCGATTGCGGACTGGTGACCAGACAGGATGGGGACGCTCTGCGCAAGGCCTACTTCTTCATCCGAATGCTCATCGATGGGCTCCGCATGGTCCGTGGGAACGCCAAGGATCGGGTCCTTCCTCCCGTCGACTCCGACGAGTTCATCTTCCTGGCTCGCCGTGTCGGATACACCACAGACGACTGGCAAGCCGGCGCCCGTCACCTTCAGACCGATATTGTCCAGCACATGAAACTCACCCAAGAATTCTTCGAACGAACATTTGGGCGTCTCTAATCCCCAAAACAAAGATAACTGAGCCGAACGATTTCGACATTCGGCTCAGTTCTTGCGATTTACATGAGCCGATTAACTGCTATAATCGGCTCATGAGCTACAACTGGCAACAGGATGACTGGCCTGCGTTCTACTATGAGTTATCTGGTGTAGAGGATACCCTCTTCTCGTTTGCAGAAAAGACAGGCCACATCAGCGGCCTCGCGAGAGGATTATCGGCCGAAGCACAGACAGAAGCCGCCATCGATCTGATGACCACCGAGGCACTTAAGACTTCGGCGATTGAAGGAGAACTCCTCAGTCGAAAAGATGTGATGTCGTCAATCCGGAGAAATCTTGGCCTCACGAAAGACGCGCCCACCGGTGACAAAAGAGCCATAGGCGTCGCAACCCTGATGACCGATGTCCGTCAAAGTTTTACAGCGCCTCTTTCTCAAGAGAAGCTGTTTGAATGGCATCGGATGATCATGGCAGGACACCGACATATCCAGCCCGGCCGGTGGCGGACCCACCAAGAACCGATGCAGGTTATTTCCGGGCCGGTTGGACACGAGACCGTTCACTTCGAGGCTCCTCCATCGTCACTCGTTCCTCAAGAGATGACGCGCTTCATCGACTGGTTCAATGATACCGGTCCGGGGGGAACAAGAGAAATCAAGAAAGCCGTTGTGCGCTCCGCGATCGCTCACCTCTATTTTGAGTCGATCCATCCCTTCGAAGACGGCAATGGCCGTATCGGTCGAGCATTGTCCGAAAAGGCATTGTCACAAGGTCTCGAACGGCCTGCGTTGCTCAGCCTCTCACGCGCCATCGAAGCCAAGCGGAACGAGTACTATGACGCATTACAACAAGGCCAGCAGGCCAACGAGATCACGCCATGGGTCATGTGGTTCGCGAAGATCGCCCTTGAGGCGCAAGTGCAAGCCGAAGAGCACATCGACTTCACATTGCGAAAAACACGCCTATTCGAGCGCTTTCGAGATCAACTCAATGAACGTCAAACCCAAATTCTCCGGCGCATGTTGGAGGAAGGTGCGAAAGGCTTCGAAGGCGGCATGAGCGCCAAGAAATACATGTCGATTACGGGAACATCGAAGGCTACCGCCACGCGCGACCTTCAAGATTTGAACGAGAAGGGTATTTTCGTGCCTACCGGCGGCGGTCGGAGCACGCATTACCGGATGAATCTCTAATTCTGTAATGATTATTGAGATACTCCAGTCTCTCGCTACTCAAGACCCTTCACGACCGTGCGCTTCGAGTCTTCGTCTACACCGTCAACGAACCGGCTGACATTCAAACAGCCAAGGCCATGGGCATAGACGGCATCATTTCGGACTATCCGGCACGCCTGCTCTGCTTGAGTAACAAGTGAGTTGTAACTATGACGTTCCAAGAAGTCCTCATCATAGAGCACGGCAACGACCTCGCCTTACATCCCGCCAGCGAGGCCTCAATTGTCGGTACCAGTCGGGCGATACTGATCATCGACTGAGTGAAGACGCCCAGGATTGCGTGTGACGGTTTGTCCGCGAGAAAGAGAAGGTGGGACCGTTAGGATCATGCTTGCTATCTCTTCTTCGATATAGACCCACAGCGCATAGATAAACACCGCGACTCCGACCATTTCTAAGGTTTCTTCGATCCACACGAAGGTCGCATAGATGAGATTGCCTGGCCCATGGAGAGAAGCCCACCTAGCTTCGATCATTTCAACTGCTAAGGCGCCGGTCACATAGACAGTACCTGCACAAATGAATCTCCAACGGTGAACCGGAGGCAGTGCCATGAGAAAGCGAAGGTACGAGAGACCAACTACAACCACGAAGCCAATACCAAGGATGACCCAGTTGTAGTAGAAAACTCCCGTCAATTGAAATGGGGCAAAGATGCTGCCTGCTTTCTCATGAATGGAGATGGCTTCATCAATCGATAAGTAGAAAAAAATAATGCAGAGAGCAAACCAATGGTTGGCATAGCTCGCACCTTGGTCTTTCTTCCGCGCTCCGATCAAACTCAAGAGTGTTGCCGCCAAGGCGAGAGCTGTCGAAGAGTACCACGCCGGAAGATTCCCTTCCAGATCGAGAGTAAACAGCCAATTCAGTCCCCGTTGATAATCGTGTCCAAACGTGTACCGAATCCACTGAGTTCCTAGCCCGGCAAGCGAAAGAATAGTGATCGCGCCCCCAAGAATCTGCGCGACTCTCTTGGGAGAAACCCAAAGCATCAGACAACCTCCCCACGGAAAATACTGTACTAAGGAGAGGGCGATCTGAGAATTAGAAAGGGAAATCTTGCATAACCCTCACGCGCAAGCCACCCTGTCAGCGTGGCATTCGAGACGCTCACATCGTCATTTCTCAAGACGCTGCACGATTACTCACTCCGCGTCCTCATCTACACCATCAACAACCCAGCCGACATTCAGACAGTTAAGGCATGGGCGTCGACGGTATCATCTTCGATTATCCGGATCGGCTGCTCTGATTAAGCACACACGCGATTGGCAGGCTTAGAAGAGACGCGGCATTGCCGTGCTCACCAAAGGGGCAATCGAAGCACACATTTTCAGGTCGCCTCATAGCCTCAGGAACAGCACACTGAAGTGCATCGGCCATGGAGGATCAGCTCTGACTATTCCCTGAGTACCCCTGCCGCGTCATCTCCATCACAAGCGCCATTGCCGCATGGCGGTTTTCCACGCCGAGCCGCACATAGATTCGTCCCAAATGCTTGTGTACAGTGCGCGGGCTGATGCCGAGAATCGTACCGATCTCCGAATTGGTCTTGCCCTGCACAACCCAGATCAAGATCTTCCTGGAAGGCCGCTCTGTGGAATAGTGCGTGTGGGATCTTGATGCCACGCCCATTCACGCACACTCTTCCAACGTACTACGCAGCCATGGTGTACGGCTGCACAATGGCCAGCGTCTCTTGCTGCTGAGCTCGGGCTTGCGCGAGGAGTGCTGGGAGTTTGGCTGCCACAAACCCTGTGGCCGCGATGGCCTGGGGACTGAAAGGGAGGGTCGTAGGGCGACGAGCAGGATCGAGTTCTTCGTAGTCGGCAACGACACCGGCCAGATGGACAATCGATGCCAACACGATGAATTCACCGGCATCCTTTGGACTCAGTTGACACCGAACCGCTTGTTCGATTTGTACAGGCAAGCCCCAGGATCGGATGAGTTCCGCTCCGACCTCTGCAAAGTCGCACCCGATATTGGACTGTTCCACTTCAGCCAGGGATGCTTCCAGATACCCCGCCTCAATCAGGGCCGACTGGGCCCGCTGCGGAACAGTCTGGTACAAGACACAATGGCCGATATCGCGAAAAAGGCCGGCCATGTACGGTTGTTCTTGATCATCAACGCCACAGAACTTCGCGATTGTTCGAGCCAGCAGCGCGCAAAAGAGGCTTTTTCTCCAGAATTTCGACAGATCCATCAGGTCAACCGGCATTCCGGCGAAGGTTCGTCCGACGGTCGTCGTCGCGACGAAGTCGTTGATGACTTGCTTCCCAAGAAGTTGAACCGCGCCGGTCACGGTGCCGACCTGCCTGGATGACCCATACGGTGGGTTATTGGCCATACGAAGCAGCCTGACCGCGATGACCGGATCCAGCTGAAGAGCTTTCACTCGATCTCCCATGGTGACGTCGGGATCGTCCACCACATCTCGCACACGACAAAACACCTCCGGCAATGTCGACACTGTGGTGCACGCTTGGACCAATTCACTCGCCAACGGCATAGCGGAGCCCCTCCTTCTTGCCTGTCGATGCAGACCGGCTCTCCATCTTCTCTATCGGTCAGGAATGGGCAAAACTATCGTGGCGGCAGGCTACGAGACTGCGCACGTGCCCCCATCACATTCAATTCTAGTCCCGATGGACTAAGTCGACCATCAGATTGTAATTCTCCGCATGCCGCATTTTTTCGAGCACGACATGAATCGAACACACTGAGACCGGCGGCACACGCACCGATGGAGACCGTTGTGGCCCGACTTGGATTGTCCGACCGGTCGCACCACTCCCCGAGGCCGCTTCGTCCTCTTACAAAGTCCCGTTCGTTACCCCTTCTCGGTACTTACGTCTCAAGCTGGAAGAGACTTTCACCGATACAGTGTCTAGCTTTTAGCCGGGAACTCCTATGCCTTCGTCCACGGAATCAACCCTCATCGACTCGATCCGCCCTCGACTATGCCCGAAGCTGAAGCCACTGTTCGATGAATCCGGACGTTGCCTTCCGATTCTCCAATCCACCTGTCAACAAATCTTGAATGATGCAAACCCACAGTCCACTCCCGACAACCTGACCCACGTGATCAGCCGAGACCATGGGCTCACCTGCAAAGTCCTGCAAGTGGCCAACAGTATCGCGTACAGCCCACGCCAGACGATCGGCGCCATCCCTCATGCCGTAAGCTGGCTTGGACTCGATACTGTTCGTGCTCTCGTCGCCGCCGCACATCTGGTCGAGCAGTTACATCATTGGCCGGCTCGCCAGCAAGAACTCCGAACATTGATCGCCAAGTCCCTTGTCTCTGCCACCTACGCCAATGAGCTTGGAACGGCTATCAATTACCCGCAACCCAGTCAATTATTTACCGCCGCACTCCTGTACTCGATCGGAGATTTAGCCGTTGCCTATCAAGATCCGGATCTCTTTGAAGCGCTTCAGGCGATCTCCAGGAACGTGAAGCAACCGGCCGAACGGATCAGTCAGGAGACCAGACTCATCGGGGTTCCTCGGTTGACCTTGGCCCGAGCCTTGGCTCGACTGTGGAACCTCCCCGATCATCTTGTCGACCTCTTTGACGGCGCAGGAGAGTCGCCGGTTGAGCGTTGGCAAACCCCGCCACAGACGTATCGCGGTCTCGTGGTGGGCTCAATCCGGCTCATCGACGCGATGGCAGATTTCAATTCCCCCACGGCCGTTGAAGAAGCGAGGCGAACGCTCCGGATCGGAAGCGGGCTGTCTTCAGGACGGTTTAAAGAATTGATGACCCAGGCCTTGGACCGAGGTCGCCAGCTCACTCGTTCCATGGGGTTGGTCATTGATTCGCTTCACGATCTTCAGGTGCCATTGAACGGGCAGCACTCCGCCGAATCGTCCACGCTCCAATCTTCAACCAAGACAATACCCCGTGAAGACCAAACACGCTCCCCTCAGAAAGCTTCCCCCCTCCAAGATGAGCCGAGCGTACCCATTCGGAACAACCCATTCGAAACCTTGCAGGTATTTCAGGACTCGTTACAGCGGGCGATTGACCTGAACAGCCTCCTTGGAATGTTCATCCAATCGCTCCACCGGGACGCCGGATTCGGCCGTGTCGGGCTGGCACTTCTCAATCTAGGTGACAGTGATCTCCTGGTTGGAAAGCTGGCGTTGGGCGTCGCTCCTCTGGCGCCTCACCTTTCGTCCCTTTCTGGTTCACTGAGCCGAGAACATCAGTTTTTTCTCTCGGTTCTCAAGCGTGTCGACCCACTCCTGGTTCCAAATTTTTCAGACCAGCCCGTTGGGACCTTCAAACAAGACTTTCTTGATGTCTGGCACCCTACATCAGCCATCCTCGCCCCATTGCGAGTGGGGGTGAGACCCATCGGCCTTGTCTACTGTGATCGAGGACCAGGCCGTCCGCCAACGCAGTCTCAGGACTACCAGGCCTTTCAGTTGTTCTTTACCCAGACGACATTGGGAATGAATCGTTTAGCCGGAATCCTCTGACTCGACACGAAGCAATGAAGGACGCACTCCGCCGTCAGACTGCTCCATTCTCAGGCGGATTAAACAGCACATCCGGCTCTACCAGAATGCTGCACAAACTCGCCCGCAACGTTCTCGCACCGCTCAAAGGCTCACAGGGAGAAAGAGTGAGGCGAGCAACACTTGGTATATGACTCCAGCGTCGCGGCGAGTGGGGGAGGAAGCTAGACGGTCCTATTGAGCATCCTGAGGACGTTCGTGAGTAGGCTCAAGATCGTCCATTGTTGGACGATTATGCCTCGCCGAAACAGTTTTTCTGCGGCCAGGGTAGGCACACCATGATCAAGGTTGGACTGAGCTCGGTACGCAGACAGATTCCGGCTGCGCTTACGCGGCAACGGCTTGCGGATAGACCAGTGCAAGCATGTCGTTCAACTGTCCTTGAGCATCCGTCAGCAGTTCCGGTAGATCGGCCAACACAAATCCTGTTGCCTTCATCGCCTGCGGACTAAACGGTACTTCGGCGGGTCGCCGCTTCGGGTCACGCTCCTCATACTCGACGACCTCTCCAGCCAAATGCACAATGGACGCATGCTGGATATAGTCACCAGCCTCGTTCGGGTCAAGCTGATGACGGATGGCCTGTTCAATCTGCGGAGGCATGCCCCAGGAGTGAACGAGCTCAGCCCCGACTTCCGCGAAGTCACACCCAATGTTGGACCGTTCCACTTCAGCCAGGGAGATTTCCAGATAGCCTGCTTCAATGAGCGCGGACTGGGCCCGCTGCGGGGCGTATTGGTAAAGCACATAGTGTCCCAAATCCCTCAGGAGACCTTCCACGAAGTAGCGCTCGCTGTCCTTGATTTTACAGGACTTGGCAATCTTTCCGGCCAACAAGGCGCAGAGGACGCTTCGCTGCCAGAACTTCGACACATCCATCAGTTGAATCGGGACCCCGGCAAACGTCCTGCCGATCGTCGTCGTCGTGACAAGGTCGATGATGGCCTGTGTCCCGAGCAGACTGACGGCACGGGAAATCGTATCGATTTGTTTAGGAAACCCATAGATAGGGCTATTCACGATTCGGAGCAGCCTGGCTGAAATGGCCGGATCCAGCTTCAGGACCTCGGCAAGATCGCCCATGGTCGAATTGGAGTCGTCCACCACCTCCCGTACGCGAAAATAGATCTCCGGCAAGGTAAAAATGGACGTACAGGACTGCACCAGTTCTTGTGCTGTTGGCATGGTCGAGACTCCTCGCCGTTGGACACCTCTCCTTGTTTATACAGAGAGGCCGTCGCTTTCTCTATCGGCTGAGGACGGAGAGAACTGTAGCGTGACAACAGGCTAAACCCCTCCAAAGCTGTATGGCATCGGTGTATATACGAGTCATAGAGTGTAGCCCGATCTGGCTAAAAATGAGGAGCCTCTCATGATCTCTGGTGAATACTTCACACGCTTTGTCGGTTCAGGGTTCCTATTGACTCCTTTTTTTCTTCTTGCCTGTACCAACAGTGGGGGAGGAGGAAGCGTCCCCTCATCCGGTTCGTCGCTAACACCTGCCGGCCCCCCAATCACATGGGCTCTCAAAAAACCGATGCCGACACCTCGTACAGAATTTGGTGTGGCCACAGTCAACAATAAGCTTTATGCCATTGGAGGATACGCAGGATCAGTTCTCCGAACAGTGGAGGAATATGACCCCGCGACGGATACCTGGACCCGTAAAACAGATATGCCAACCCCTCGCCGCCAGCTTGTGGTCACAGCCGTAAACAATAAGATCTATGCGATCGGCGGGGTCAATTTTACATCCGATGTCAATGCACTGGTTTATTCATATTCGACCGAAGAATATAATCCGGCCACCGACACCTGGACCACGAAGGCCTCAATGCCGACTGGTGGAGCCGCCAACGGTGTGCTTGGAAATCGTTTCATTGGCGGGGCTACCGCAAACGGGAAGATCTACATTGCGGCATACAGTGCAACAGGAAGCGGCTTACCACTCACACACTCTCTCGAGTACGATCCCGTCACCAATGTATGGACAAGTAAGACACAACCCCCGTTTAGTTACACACGATATACCGTGGCATCATTGGATAATAAGGTGTATGCCCTTTCCAACTTTGGAGAACTAGCGGAGTATGATCCCGTGAAAGATCGCTGGGTTATCCAACCTCCATTATCATCCGCTCCTCGGTTCCGCACCGGATTAACCTCAGCGGAAGGGAAACTCTTTTCTATCGGCGGAGGACAAGACTCGTCTCCTGTAAACCTCGTAGAAGAGTATGACCCTGATACCCAAAACTGGGCGTTGAGAGCCTCTATTCCTTCTTCTCGTGTCTCGCCCGCAGTTGGGGAGGCACTGGGGAAAATTTATGTAATTGGCGGATCGTCAAATACCAGCGAGGACTTCCCCTCACCTCTTGCAACCGTTGAAGAGGGTTCACTCCCTCCGCCTGGATCGGTCCTCCAGATTCCTACTGGAGATGCAAGCGTGACCGGCAACGGTCAAGTCACCGTCCGGTGGAATCCTGTTGTCGGAGCCACCTCCTACAACCTCTACATGGCTTCCGACATCAAACTTGATCGCAGCAACTATGCCAGCTTACCCGACGGGGCAAAGCTTATCAGTGTCACATCTCCCCATACCATCACTGGGTTGACCAACGGCAAAACCTACTACTTCTTTGTGACTGCAGCCGATGCGGGGCGAGAAAGCGAGGAGTCCTTTGGCTCTTCCGCTACGCCAACAGCTCCTCTTGGTCTCAGTTGGCACACGAGAGCACCAATGCCGACACCACGCCTTGAAGCCGGTGCTGCTGCCGTGAACAACAAAGTCTATGTCATCGGAGGATTCTCAGGAAGCACATTGGCTACAACTGAAGAATACGATCCGGCTACGGATACGTGGACGACCAAAACAGATATGCTTACTGCGCGCCGTTCTCCGGTTGTGGCAGCTATCAACAATAAAATCTACGCGATTGGAGGTATGAATTACGTCAACGTCAACCAAGTAACTTATTCCTACGCAACTGAGGAGTATGACCCGTTGACCAATACCTGGACCTCTAAGGCTCCAATGCCGACTGGTAATCCCGCGAACCCTATTCTCGGCAATCGCTTTATCGCCGGCACGGCAGTTAATGGGAAGATCTATCTAACCGTCTTTAACGCCAGCTCACCCGTCCTCGCGACGTTTGAGTACGATCCTGCGACAAATACTTGGGACACCAACAAGTCGCCGGTACCCTTCGGCAATGCCCAGTATACGGTGGCGTCATTGGGTGGGAAACTCTATGCACTCACGATCAACTCGTTTGCAGAATATTCTCCTGGCACCGATACATGGGTTATCAAATCCTCATCACCAATCGGTCTTTCCCAAATGAGGCTCGTTGCGATCCCTGCGAAGAATAGGCTGTACGCGATCGGGGGCTACAGTGGCTCGGACATTCATGACACCGTACAAGAATACGACCCTGCTTCCAATGTTTGGGCAACTCAAGTGGCCGTTCCAATTCCAAGACATTCCACAACGACAGCAGAAGTAGGAGGGAATGTATATGTTTTCGGAGGATCTGTATTCCCCGATTCAATCAGTATAGGTCCTCTTCCAACATTTTTAAGCCCACTTCCTTTATCAGATGTGGAGGAAGGTCAATAAAAATGGACATTCCTCCGACCCAATGAGAAGAACTGGTCTATACGACCTTCAAAGATCGAGAGAAACTAGAGGGGGACACTCTTCGTTTTTGATACATAACGTTACACAAATTGGGACCTATACTTCGTGCACAGCACGAACGAGTTGTATTTCATAATGTTTTTCTGACTTTACGATTACGTGCTGCCGATCGCTTGGGCACGTTTTGCATCCAGTTCGGCCCATCTGGCGTAGAGCCGTTCAACGTCCGCCTGAGCAGCGTGGAGCACTGCGTATCGCGCTTGCAGTTCGGCTGCGGACGAGGCAATGGCTGGGTCATTGGCCGCGGCTTGGGAAGTCGTCACCCTTTCTTCAGCTTTCAAGATCGCGGCTTCGATCTGGTCCCATTCCTTTTGCTCTTTGTACGACAGCCCTTTCCGTTTGGATGGTCCAGCGTGGTTCGCTCGTCCTTTTGCGGTCGGCAACGTGTTCGCCTCGATCGCTTTTCTCGCCTGTGAGGCTTCCCATTGGGCATAGTCAGCGAACCACTCGGCCTTCCCCATGCCATCGAGCGCAAGCATCCTGGTGGAAACGCGATCCAACAACCACCGGTCATGGGTCACAAGAATCAATGCCCCGGTGAATTCAAGCAGACTATCTTCCAGCACATCAAGTGTTGGAATGTCCAAATCGTTGGTCGGCTCATCCAGAATCAAGAGGTCGGCTGGCTGCAGCATCAGACGCGCGATCAGGAGTCTCGCTTGCTCGCCGCCTGACAGGCGAGAAACCGGCAAATCCAGCTGCTCTGGCCGGAAGAGAAACCGCTTGGCCCAGGACACGAGGTGCACGGATCGGTCCTGATAGACCACGGCATCCCCACCGGCAGGAGCCAATGCTCGTCGCAACGTGGCCTGCTGATCGAGCGACTCGCGATGTTGCTCGAATGTCACAACCCTCAGGCGCTCGGCACGGGTGATCGTGCCGGCATCGGGCATCAAGGTTCCAGCCAGCAACTTCAGCAGCGTTGACTTCCCGCTCCCGTTCGGCCCAAGCAGCCCGATCCGCTCACCAGGCCCTACCTGCAAATCGAGATTACACACAATCGGTTGCGCGCCCAGTGTCTTCTCAAGACCATTCACCTCGATCAGTTTCTTGGACCGGCGTCCTGAGGCGGTGAAATCAATTCCAGCCGGTGCCTTCGACTGCCGAGATTCGAACTCAGTGAGCTCATCAATCATCAGCCCGGCCTGGTCGATCCGAGCCTTGGCTTTGGTCGTCCTGGCTTTAGGACCTCTCCGCAGCCATTCCACCTCCCGCCGAACTCTATTGGCCAGCGAGGCTTGATAGTCGGCCTGCGCCTGGAGTGCCGCGTCACGCTGTTCTAAGAATTCGCTGTACCGTCCCTTCGCCTCGAAAAGACCACTGGGGTATTGACGATTCAATTCCCAAATCCGCGTGGTCACCGCTTCCAAGAATCGCCGGTCGTGACTGATAGCGATGAAGGCATGGGGCTCGGCTTTTAGGAGATCTTCGAGCCAGAGAATGCCTTCGACGTCCAGATGGTTGGTCGGCTCGTCCAAAAGCAGCACATCCGGCTCCAGCATCAGCGACCGTACAATCGCCAGTCGCTTCTTCCATCCGCCGGATAGTGTCGAGACGCATTGATCAGTACGGACAAACCCGCCGAGACTCAGGGCTCTGGCGATGCGGCCACCCTGCTCATGGGGGTCCAGCCCCTCATCGAAAAGCACTTGGGCCAGTGCATCTTCGACTGAGTGCTGCTCGGCAAATGAAGGTTCCTGCGGCACATAGCCGATCCGGAGCTGTCGGCGCACAGAACGGGTACCGCTGTCTGGTTCCTCAAATCCGGCGAGAATTTTGAGCAGCGTCGATTTTCCAGAACCATTCGGCCCGATCAGTCCGACATGATCCCCGTCGCACAATCCGATCGAAAAGTTGGTGAATAACGGTTTCACCCCATAGCTTTTCGCAAGCGACTCACAACTGAGTAAGACCGTTGGTGGCATAATTAAGATAGGCAGTGTACCCGATCGGGAGCCTGCAACGGGAGTATTTCTTCGCAGCCCACCTGCTTCAAGGATGGTGGGCACCACGATAACTAGCCGCTTCCTGCTGAGTCCTCGCCGACTTTAGTTTTTGGGGCGGTGCCGATACAACACCAGGTCTCCATGCAGCCGCCCTGGGTACCCTCATGTATTCATGATTGTGCACCTATCACTTCTTCTGGAGAAAGCGATGCGCCTCATGATTCGTCTCCGTGCTCTCGCCACTCTGCTCGTGCTGACGGTTGCTCTGGGCCTGATCGGCTGTCAGACAATCATTTCGACGGAGGCACCGGCAGCGCGCCCTCTAGCGGGGGTGGCGGAAGCAGCACGACCTCGCTCACCGCACTGGTCCTCTTGGCGGGCACGCTCAATCCGGCCTTCAACACCGGCACCACCAGCTACACCACCATGGTAGTCAATACCAGCAGCCTCACG
>NZ_JBUBKD010000004.1:15913-48762 GCF_054902215.1 Nitrospira sp. CMX1
CAACACCGGCACCACCAGCTACACCACCATGGTAGTCAATACCAGCAGCCTCACGCCAGGCAGTAACACCATCACCGTCGTGCTCACCGACGGCAGTAGCCCACAGACCTACACCATCACCGTCAATTACCTAGCCCAAGAAGCCTACATCAAAGCCTCCAACCCCAATCCTGCGGACGGTTTTTACGCCGTCGCCCTCAGCGGTGACACCCTCGCCGTCCGCGCCGGCGGCGAAGACAGCAACGCCACCGGCGTGGGCAGCAACCAGGCTGACAACAGCGCCAGCGACGCCGGCGCGGTCTACGTACTGACACATGAACCCAAACGCCTAGCGATACAGACGCTGACAGGAGAGTCCCGATGACCCGCTTCGTCCTCGTGCTTGGATTGGGGATGGGCACGGTGTGCATGACTGGCCCGGTACAGGCCGCCGACGAATCACCGCGCCCCGACATGTGGCCTGTGAGCTCTACGGATTGGGTCTGCTGCCCACCACGAGCGATCTGCGTGTCAATGATATGGGCGTGACCGATACGACGGTCTCCCGCGCCTACGGCGCCGGGTGAAAGGGGATTGATTTCCTGCCGTAGGTGGCAGGATTAAGATGGGCCGTGTACCCGATCGGGATGAATAACTGCCTCATCGTTTTCCTCACTGATGAGACTGCTGAATTGGAGGGAGTCCTGCCAATGCCACGGTACCGGCAAAGCGTAATCCCCTAGCACCCTAGGCAGGCAAAGGAAGTCTGGTTAGGTTCATAGAGTATAAGGGAGCTGCAGAAGTTCTCGCTGCATTCTGCAGATGAGCGCTTGAGAAATCGCTAGGCCAAATTCTTCATGGCTGATCCGGCTTACCGTTACCCGGACACTCAGGAGACCAATGGCCTCTGGGCTCCTGCCTTTTAGAACCGTCACGGTACAAATCTGCACCGTACAGACGGGCTAAGGAACCTCACCGCTCAGCACTCTCACGAACGGAGATCGCACACAACTCCCTCACCCGCCATTCTCAACCCCTCGACGGAAGGTGGACTCCATCAACCGACCGGCGCGCCGACATCACGGCATGTGTTCGTGACTACCGTCTCCTGCCCGCTGGCTGTTCTGCATGTGATCCAACCCATCTGCCTGTCTGGCTCAAAACTGTCGGATCATGCAGAAACACCGCCTGACAACGACTCGTCACATCTTTCATCCAGGCCTTCCACCGACCCCGTGTCCATGAAAATCGTCCATTTTTACCCGAACGCAAGTGCTGAATCCGCTGTGCCACATCAAGAAACTCCGGGTCACTGTTGCAAATGCAGCCATAGACCTCCAGGCTCTCCGCATCACGCCCTAAGGACTCCAGGGTGTGTCCCAGTTGGTAGAGAATATGGCATCGTTCAACCGATGAGACCATCGGCGCCGTGGCGGCCTGCCGAAATGCCACGATCGCCTCTTCGTCATGGCCAATGGCTTTTAAGCACATGGCCAGCTGCACATAGGCTTTCTCCGCATAGCGAGTGTCGCCGGCAGCGATTTGAAAATCCTCAATCGCGGGGTAGAACATGCGCACCTGCTTGAGCACCAATCCACGTTCATAGAACTCCCAAGGGGACATTTGTTGATCCATGTCGACACCTCTGTTCATTAGTGGAACACCTTCAGCTCAATGACTACGTAGACTACTTAAGCAAGAACGGAGCCTCGATGGATTTCATGGCCTATTCATAATTTCAATGGCTTACCGAGATGAATCAGACCACCGGTGTAGGGAGTTCCCCACAGAGTGGACTGTTTTTGCTACACTGATACCCAATCAATCAGCGAATCAACGGGAGGCTCCCGCAGAAACGGCCCGCTCGTAGAAATGACTCGGGGAAGAACCTGAATGGACAGAGAGAACAGATGCAGCCCACTTCACATGCAGTGCACAGACCCCACCCGCAACCACGAAAAACTCAGATCGCCCCCCCCTGTGGCCGTTACGTATATCGAAGCGTGAGGCAATGCCGCAGTGAGTGAAGGGACGTAGCGTACCCTGTGACGTACAGTGAACCGCTGGGCAGAGCAAGAACGCCGCTGGCGGCTTTTTCCCGCATCCTGCTAGGCAGAACGTTGATCGTCGAACGCGCGGAGAAGATCGGAGAGGGACAGCACACCGATCATGGTCGCATCGGCAGTCACGGGAAGATGTCGAATCCCCTGTTTCTTCATGAGCCGCATTGCTTCGGACAAGGACTCGTCCTCTTCAATAGTGACAATGGATCGACTCATGCAGGTGGCCACCGTCGTCGTGTTTGGATCAAACCCTTTGGCAACCGCCTTCCGGGTCAGATCTGAATCGGTCACGATGCCGATATATCGTGACCCGTCGTCCACGATCAGCGATCCGACCTTGTACTTGTTCAACAGCTGCCCAGCTTGTTTGATCGTGGCGTTCTTGTGGATGCTCCGCACATCATGTGACATATAGTCTTCGACGAGCATCTGCTCGAGCCCCTTGCCTGTCCTCGTCGCCTGCAGGCGGCGGCGCAACTCAAGATCCGCCAGGCAACTCTCCAGGACTTGCCGACGCTGGTGGAGGCTCTCACGCTCGACATTGTGCGTCCCATTTTCCTGGGCTTCTTCCGGCAAGAGTGCGGATTCACCGGACTTTGCAAAGAAGTAGGCTTCGGATTCATCCGATGCTGCGCCAAACACCTGCCCGATGAGCTCTTCAGCCGACTCATCGAAATCCTCGATCAAAACCGAGGTTCGCTTGCGTGACAGAAAGGGTTGGAATTTGATCAGCTGCTGTTTAAACCGTTCGACATACCGATCGAGGATGTCACTTCGGGTCAACCCTGTGCGAACTCGTTTCGGCATTGGCGCCCTCCTGGGTTAGAGCCAAGAGCATAGCGCACGCGCGTCTTCAGCTCAAGTAATCCCTGATGCGGGGACGAGCGTACTGACCTCTTCTTAAAATTCGTTCTTGCTTTTTCTACCCAAGACCACGTATGTCCGTCCCGTCTCCCATTCACTCGACAAGGCGTTTGATGCCAAGGGTTCCGCTCCATGAGATATTTGTTTCTGACCACCCTACTGATTAGCTTTGCTGGACCGGTCTTTGCGGGATGGGTGGCACTCGAGAAACACGACCAACCTGCGGGGCTTGAGACAATCTACTTTGACCCTGAACAGGTTCAGCGAACAGGCGCGCTTGCGACACTCTGGCAACTCACCGATCTCAAGTGGAACAACACCACACGCTTTCTGTCGCTGAAAACGCTCAAGGAATTTGACTGTGCCAATGCACGCGTACGAACGCTCCAAGTCATCGAGTTTTCTCGCCAGATGGGTTCCGGCCGGTCACGGTCCGGCTACATTGAAAACGGCAATTGGCAGGCGATCGGCACCCAGGGTGCGAATCTTGCCCTTTCGCAGACGGCCTGCGGGAAGCCCTAACGCGTGACCGTTCCGAGCCTCCCGCCCATGCCGATGATTGGCGTGTGTCAGACGTCGTAATACATGAAAAACTCGTACGGATGCGGACGCAGGCGCATTGGATCAATCTCCTTGCTCCGCTTGTAACCGATCCACGCTTCGATCAGATCTTCCGTAAATACCTCTCCCTTGAGAAGGAACTGATAGTCTTTCTCCAAACTATTAATGGCCTCATCCAAGCTCCCTGGCATGGTGGGGATGCTGGCCGCTTCCTTCGGATCGAGGTCGTACAGATCCTTTTCGGCTGGCTCGCCTGGGTTGATCTTGTTCTGAATCCCGTCCAGCCCCGCCATGAGCATCGCCGAAAATGCCAAATACGGATTGCAGGAGGGATCTGGAAATCGCACCTCGATTCGCTTCGCCTTAGGACTCGGCGAATACATCGGAATACGGACGCCCGCCGATCGGTTCCGACTGGAATAGGCCAACAGCACCGGCGCTTCAAATCCCGGCGTAATGCGCTTGTAGGAGTTCGTCGTCGGATTGGTAAAGGCTGCCAGGGCCGGCGCATGCTTGAGGATACCGCCGATATAATACAGGCAGAGCTGTGAAATCCCGGCATAGTCTTTCCCGGCAAAGAGGGGCTTGCCCTCCTTCCAAATGCTCTGGTGCGTGTGCATCCCAGATCCTGCGTCGCCAAACAGCGGCTTGGGCATGAAGGTCACCGTCTTCCCATGACGACGCGCGACGTTCTTGACGATGTATTTGTACGTCATCATCTTATCCGCCGTGCGCAGGAGCGAATCAAAACGAATATCGATCTCGGCTTGGCCTGCCGAGGCCGTCTCATGGTGGTGTTTTTCCACCTCGATGCCGACCTTTTCCATTTCTAGGACCATCTCGCTCCGAATATCTTGTTGGGTATCAGCCGGCGCCACAGGGAAATATCCTTGCTTATGTCGAATCTTCCCCCCGAGGTTGATCCCCTCTTGCCCCATGTTCCATGCGCCTTCTTCCGAATCGAGATAGTAGAAGCCGCTGTGGCTCGTCTGATCATAACGCGCATGATCAAAAATGAAGAATTCAGCTTCTGGTCCCCAGAATGAATTGTCGCCGATTTTGGTGTTGTGGAGATAGCGTTCTGCCTTTTGTGCGATAAACCGAGGATCTCGCTCATAGTTTTCACGAGAAATCGGATCTACCACATTGCCGGTCAAACTGAGCGTGGGCACCGCCGTAAACGGATCCAAGAAGGCCGTTGCCGGATCAGGCACCACCAGCAAATCGCTGTTGTTAATCGCCTTCCACCCACGGATCGACGATCCGTCAAGGCCGGATCCGTCCTTGAACAAGGTTTCCGTCAGTTCGCTCACAGGGATGGTCATATGCTGCCACACACCAGGCAGATCGACGAACTTCAGGTCCACCATCTGCACTCTGTGCTTCTTCGCGAACTCCAAGACCTCACGCACGTTCATTGCCGTCCTCCTTTGGAGATCCCGTGCGATGACCGTTCACCGCTCAGATCTCATTCTCCTCACAGGGCCGTTTCTCCTGTTTCTCCAGTCCGAATCCGCACCACATCACTCAGCTCTCGCACAAAAATCTTGCCATCCCCAATACTGCCGGTCTTGGCCGCCGTCATGATAGCTTCAATCACCTGAGAAACTTGAGCATCCTTTACCGCAACCTCGATCTTGACCTTTGGCACAAACTCAATCGTATATTCTTGCCCGCGATAGGTTTCCTTGTGGCCCTTCTGACGCCCAAATCCCTTGACTTCAGAAACCGTCATGCCCTGAATGCCGATCTCTAGCAGCGCATCCTTGATTTCTTCCAACTTGAACGGCTTGACGATCGCCTCAACCAGCTTCATATCAGCGTCCTCCTTCACCCCACCAACTCATACCCCGTACAAGGTGCCGAAGGGGCCATTCTGGAAACGCCCTCCAGCGAGTTGAGAGACCTCAGCGCTTGGCAGACCAAGCCCGTAGCCAGTCTCCATACCGTCCTTACTTTGGGGCGGTTATCATAGCCTATCCATGGCTGGCGCTCAATGTAGAAATCATGAAACGGCCGCACCATCGCTGGGACTCTCAGTGTCGAGGCCCAGACTGGATCAAGTGGTAGGGGCTCCAGACCTCCAGTGGGAAAACGCTCGCCCCCCAGTGAAGGAGCCCTCACCCAATCCGCACCCGCATGGAAGGTGCGCGGACACAAGGCAGCAAGAGCAGGAGGAAACCGCTATGACATCCGATATCCGTTGGTAATGGGCATCCGTCGATCCTTACCGAGTGCGCGAGGCGTAATCTTGACGCCGAGAGGTGCCTGATGGCGCTTGAACTCGCTGCGATCAACCATCTTGACGACCTGATCAACCGTAGCGCGATCGAATCCGGCTTTGATGATGTCATCAGGAGAGCGATCCTCTTCAACATAGGCCTGGAGAATGGGATCGAGGATAGAGTAGGGGGGCAAAGAATCCTCATCCTTTTGGTTCGGTCGCAACTCGGCGCTTGGAGGCCGATCCAGCGTCCGTCTTGGGATCACAGGCGAGGGATCCCGGCCGTTCCGAAATGTTGCCAGGGCGTAGACCATCGTCTTCGGCACATCTTTGATGACGGCAAAACCACCGGCCATGTCGCCATAGAGCGTGGCATACCCGACGCTTAGCTCGCTCTTGTTCCCGGTCGTCAGCACCAGATCACCAAACTTGTTCGACACAGCCATGAGCAGAGTCCCGCGAATACGCGCTTGGAGGTTTTCCTCTGCCGCATCGGCTTGTCGATCACCGAACATTGGAGCGAGCGTGCGACGATAGGATTCAAACGTAGGGGTAATCGAGATGACACTCAAGGTGATCCCCAAACGCCGTACCAGCTCTCTGACATCGGCCTCACTCTCCTGCGATGTGTAGGGAGACGGCAGAAAGACCCCCCGCACTCGATCAGCTCCAAGCGCATCCACCGCAATTACCGCTGTTAATGCGGAATCAATCCCCCCGCTTAACCCAAGCACCACCCGAGGAAAGTCATTCTTCCTCACATAGTCCTGAACCGCCATGACCAAGGCCCAATAGATCTCTTCAATGTCCTCCATCGGGTTCGTCTTTTTCCGTTCGATTGGAGGCCGCGTCTTCTGTTTTGTGGGCATCCTCACCGAAATTCGATCACTATCAGTCTCGGTGGTTGCAGCGCCCCGAACCTTCCGACTCTGAGTCGAACGCCCGGACGAAACGACATCCAGATTCACATCGGCCACCACCAACTCTTCTCGAAACGCAGCACCGCGAGCCAGAACCGTTCCGGATCTGTCGAACATCACGCTGTTCCCATCGAATACCAGCTCATCCTGACCGCCGACCATGTTTGTATAGGTGACAATCACCCTATTTTCTCGCGCGCGAGCTGCCAAGAACTGCTCTCTCGAACGGCTTTTCACACGATGAAAAGGTGAGGCGTTGATATTGACGATGACTTCAGCTCCAACTTCGGCCTGCCTGCGGATAAGGCCTTTCGAACACTCTAGGTCTTCACAGAGAGTCACACCGATCAGTACTCCATGGACACGGAGTAACGAGAGTCGTTGCCCTGGCTGGAAATACCGACTGTCATTGAAGATCCCGTGGTTCACCAGAACCTGCTTGCGATAGCTTCCGACCAACTTTCGATCAGCAATCAACGCCGCTGCATTGTAGAGGACACCGTGATCAGCTACGCGGAGCAATGAGTTCGCGTCGCGCTTCTCCTCTTGCTCCACAAAGCCCACGACGGCCACCAGCCCGCGACAGGCAGGAATGATTTCTTGCAAGGCCTGTCTATTTTCATTCAAAAACCATGGTTTCAGCAGAAGGTCTTCCGGATGATACCCCGTAATCGCCATTTCAGGGAAAGCCACCAGGTCGACCTTGGCTTTTTGGGCCTCACGGAGCCAACTCAGAATCCGACGAACATTCCCGTTCAGATCTCCGACAGTCGGATTCATTTGTGCCATGGCAATACGTAATGTCTTCATTCCACTCCAAGTCAACGGACAATGGTACGGTAGAATCTCGCTGACGGATAAAAGAAGAGATCCTGCCAGGGCCAGGATACCGCTTGATCAGCCATCACGACAACGCAGAGACGTTGGCCGAGACTACATGTGACTCGGCATACCATCGATCGAACACCGCTTTGCCTAGCGGAGCCATCCGAACCTCTCCGATACGTGTCGGCCACACTCCAATCACCTGTCCAGCCGACACCTTTTTGTCGTGAAGCATGGCCTTCCAGATTTTCGTCGGGGACGCAGGTGGCATACGGTCACGTAACCCTGCTTCAGTCACCATCCGCCGAATGGCTTTGACAACCTCGTGGGCGCATAAACCTTGGAAGCAGGCGAGATCCGCCTCTTGCACCAATCCAATCCCAACGGCTTCTCCATGCACCAGCGATTTGTACCCACCCAACGCTTCAAGCGCATGCCCGATTGTATGGCCATAGTTGAGAATTCTCCTCCGATCGGACTCCCGCTCATCCGTCGCCACCACCTCGGCTTTGATCTCGCAGGACCGTTTCACCACACTGGTCACAACATGAGGACTCTGTTTTTTCAAAGCGGGCATCTTCCGTTTCAGATACGAAAAAAACGATTCATCCGCAATGATCCCATACTTGATCACTTCGGCCAGCCCGGCAACCCACTCCCGTGTGGGTAACGTATGCAAGGTCAGAGGATCAATCCATACGGCTCTCGGCTGATAGAATGACCCTATCAGGTTCTTCCCCAGTCGATGGTCGACACCGGTCTTTCCTCCAACGCTCGAATCCACTTGCGCCACAAGCGTCGTCGGCACTTGAATATATGGAATTCCTCGCTGGTAGATGGAGGCTGCAAATCCGGCCAGATCTCCGACCACTCCACCTCCCAAGGCCAAGAGGTACGACGACCGTTCGAACCGATGTCGGGCCAACGCATTCAAAATGTGCTCGACCGTTTGTAACGTCTTGGACCGTTCTCCAGGAGCAAGAATGATCGAGACCGGCTCAAGTCCAGACTGTTTGGCCGCCTCGACGATCTTCTTCAGATAGCGCTGCGCAACATGTCGGTCCGTGACAATCCCGACCTTTCCCTTCAGCCCGTAGCGCTTCATTTCTCTCCCGAGTTTCTCCAAAAGCCCGGCTTGGATGGCAATCTCGTAGCTCCGATCAGCTAGAGACACCGTAACCGTTGGCACAGAATTCATAGGGTAACCTCACTGCCCTCAATGCTGAAGAACGTGATCGAGACGCTCGGCTCAAAGCTCTGGGCGGCATGGTACCACAGCATCGGTGAACTAAAAAGACAGGCACATTCCGTCCGGAATGCTCACCCTTTGGTAGAACACCGTAATCCTGTTGCTCCAAACGCGAAGGCCTGCCGATGCAGCAACGCATTGACAGGCCTTCGCCAACCAGGGAACTGTGACCACCATTAGGTCTTGATAATGCTCGGCGTCAGAAAGATGAGCAGCTCTTGCTTGGACACCGTCTCGGACTTGTTCTTGAACAACCAGCCTAACACCGGCATACGGGAAAGATAGGGAACCCCCTGCACGTTGTTCCCCTGTGTATCGACGAAGACGCCACCGATCACCATGGTTTCTCCATCTCTGACAATCACCTGCGTCGTCGCTTCTCGTCGGTCGATGCTCGGGCCGGCCGGATTACTTCGTGCGCCGACAGCATTGCGAGTCGCCCGTACCCGCATAAGAATCCGCTTCGATTCTTCCTTCGGATCTCGTGAAGTGATTTGAGGAGTGACATTCAGCTCCAAGTTGGCATCAACAAACGTCGTTTGAGTTCCCTGTAATGACGTGGTCTGGAAGGGAATCGATTCGCCCTGGGAGATTTTGGCTTCTCGCTTATCCAGCGTGGTGATCTTGGGAGCCGCGATTACCTTGCTCAGCCCCAATAGTTCCCCGGCCGATAGCCGCATGTCTAAGGCAAAGTCTCCGCCAAGTTTTCCAAAGGTCCATCCAATCGACGGCACAGCCGGTAGCCCACCGACTTGAGCCGGTAAATTGACCAAGAAGGTTCGATCAATCGTGCTGCTGCCTGTTCCGGCGATCTGTCCAAACGGGCCACCCAGATTCGAGAGTGAGAAGAAATCCGTGGGTGTGCGATTCCCAGCCTGGAACCCCCACTGAATCCCCAGCCCACGGGCATAGACCGTATCAGCCTGAACAATGCGCGCTTCGATCTGAACTTGCGGCACTTCCAGATCAAGCCCTTCGACGAGCTGTCGAATGACTCCAAGTTTTGTTTCCGTATCTCGCACGATCAACGCGTTACTTCCTGCATTAAACTGCATGATGCCACGTGGGCTCAAGTTCTGTCGCAATGAGGTCATCAACTCTTGTGCCTGGAGATTCCTGACATAAAAGACCCGGTCAACTAATTCCTCCGCCTTAGTCTTCGAGTCTTTAGCCCGTGCCTCTTCATCTTGCTGCCTGGCAATGTTCGCCAATGAATCAACCCACACAATGCTCCCCTGCCGGATCATACCGAGTCCATTCATCTTTAACAGCATTTCCAGGGCCTGATCCCAGGGCACACTCACCAGCTTCATGGTGACTTTTGACTTAACCCCTTCACCAACCACGATATTGAAACCGCTGACCTCTGCAATCAATCGGAGAATATTCGTGATATCCGCTTGTTGAAAATCGAGAGAAATGCGACGCCCCACATACCGCGTTTGCCCAACCACGAGATCATCAGGCCGCTCATCTTTTTCGGCAGATACGGCCTCTCCTCCCATCTGCACTCGTTGTATTTTGAATTGAGTCTGAATTGGAGTTACACTATGGACTGTCCGCTTCACCACACGATCTGCTGACTCAAATGAACCCGTGCGGCTTTTCAGAAAGACACCTGACGGTCCCTTCCTCTCGAGCTGGCTAACAACCATATGCCGAGCTCGCCGCTCGCTCGGCTTCAAGGTAATGACCACCTTATTCTCATCACGTATCAGAGAATAGCTCGGCCGTTCCGGCACATCAAATACCAATCGAACCTTGTCGGCATGATGGCCCACTCGGATCTTTTTGAGCAGATAATGGTCGGCTTGCACCACAGAGCGCCGAAGCGTAGACGACACAGCCGGGAGATCAATAACAAGCCTTGATTCATCCAAAAAGTTGGGCTCCGGGAATAATTGTCCATCCCCAGCAATGACAACCGTCACGTGGTCCGACTCTGGGTGAACCTCGATCGAAGTCAGCGTCTGTGCGAGATAGCGCAGGGAAGAGCGTTCAGCTGACGTCACATCATTTGACTTGCTCCCATGAATCTCGTCCGCAAGAGCAGGTATTTCCCAGGCCGCGATCCAACCAGCAAAAGCCAGCCCACAGGGTGCAAGAAAACCTCTCGCCGTAAAGATACTATTGATGCCGGAGAATAATGGTTTCATTCTGAGCCCTCTTTGGGATGTAGGAGCTTCACATGCTCCCGTTCCTGCTTTTTGCCATACACATCCGTAAATCGCTCCTGAACGATGATGCCGCGTTCGGTCACCGCACTGACCACTCCATTGTTCTGACCGATCCGCGTCCCCCTTCGAACGGTATACCCATGTCCTTCAGGTGTCTGCACCATTGCCGTGTATCCGTAGGCCCCCCATACAATGGCAATCAGGTTCAGCTCTGTCAGCGTTACCCGTTGTAACGGGGGAAGTGTGCTATCCGCTTTCCCTACCTGAAGCTCCTGGATAACGGGGGCAAACGGATCACGACGACCAGAAGGGTCATACCCCGCCCCGGTCATTCCCTCACCTACTGGCAATTGGGATGGGACCTGACCATTCCCAGTCGAGAATGGCGTTTCCACTGCGGCAGGAGTCTGAGGTGGAACCTCTGACGCGGAAGGTGCCTTAATGGAGTCGTGTCTCATTGGCGCGATATGCCCAGGAATGGGAGAGGATTCGGCTTGGACATACCCACTCCCCAGAATCACACTCCACCAACAAACCGCACAGACGCCGGCGACTTGCACATACCGCCGTATTTCCCGCTGACCTTGCTCAAACTCTAAACCATACATCAGTTCGGCATCCCCTATTTACCAGCGCGTACCACTTTTGATGCCTGCACCGACTGCGCTGTTCCAGAAACTGGTTTTTCCTGTGGAGCGGCGTAGGCAATGAGGTCGAATGTTGTTTGAGAAACGATTCGTCCCTGTTCCATTTTGGGAGAACCCATCTTGAGCCCCGACACCGTGATAATCCGGGGTAGTCGATTAATGCGATCAAAGAATAGCCCGGCGATGTGATATACGCCCGCGACTTCCACACTGACAGGCATTTTGACAAACAGCTTCGACGGATCTTCGGCCTGCGCTCCAGGACGCCATAGCTTGATGTCCAGACCTAGTCGTACCCCAAGATCAGAAACCTGCTTGAGCAACATAATGGCTTCTTCTTCAGGGGGAAGACGCTCTTTCTTCTTGGCTAATTCGATTTCTAACTGCTTATTTGCTGCGACAAGCTCATCAAGATGCTTCACCTTGATCGTCAAGGTCTGAATCTCACCCTCCAACCTGGTGTTCTCCGACTCGAGCGCCGCAATACTCTCCGATTTCGGCTGCACAATATAGAAATAAAACCCGGCAATCATGCCGCCGATCACGAGCAGCAAGAGAGCCATCTTTTGGGAAGCAGGAACACTGCGGAGCGCGTCAAGGTTAAGTCGAGGCAATTCCATACTTACCCCTTTAAGCGAAACACCAACCGAAATTGATAAACGTTGATCTTATTCTCCACAGCAGCCTTACTTTCCTGTAGGTTGATACTGGTAAAATAATCCGTTCGACGCAAGTTGTTTACGAATTCCACGACGTCGTCGTTGGTTAACGCCTTCCCTTCCAACTCGACCGTTTCTGACGTGACCCCCAGCTTGGTCAGCCATACCTTGAGCGGCTCTAGGCTTTGGCTGACATGGTCGAGCACCTTGACCGGCCCCATTCTTGACTGCTCAAGTTGGTCAATGATCCGATTCTTGTCCTCAAGCAGTTTCTTCTTCTGTTCAAAATCCTGAACTTGTTTAACCTGCTCCTTCAATTGAGCAACTTGCTTTTCCTTTGTCTGTTTCTCCTCTTGCCTCGCCTCCAGCTCACTATCCAGCGCGGTGGAATACCACCAACAACCGGCCAACGTCACCACGACCATCCCCACGCCAAGCAGTACTTGGGCCCGAACATCATACTGGGGCTTTGCCTGGCGCCCTTTCGGTCCGCCAGGAAGCAGGTTAATCCGTATCATCGGTCACCCACCGCGCGTAAGGCTAATCCGACACTGACGGCCGCGGATGGCGCAAGCTCCGCAAGAAGGCCGGGATCTATTTCACACCCAGCAGTGTCAATCTCGGCGAAGGGATCAGCCATTTCTACAGGCACTTGCATCCGATCGCTCAGCTGCTGAATCAGCCCTTTCGCGTTTGCGACACCGCCGCACACCAGGACCCGATTCAGGTCGGCATTGGGACCAGAAGTTTTAAAGTAATCCACGGTTCGTGCAATCTCGGAAGCCACTTCCGCATTCACACTGTCCAGCACGCTACCGACGGACATCCCGCCAGCTTCACCACCTCCATCTCTCTTCTTACTTTCCTCCGCTTCTTCGAACGACAATCCCATCTCCCGTTGGATCGCTTCGGTATACCTATTCCCACCCAGCGGAATATCTCTGGTAAATAGAGAAAACCCCGCACGTGTAATATTCACATTCATCACACTTGCACCTAGATTGACCAAAGCGGTCGTTTCTTCCTGTGCCAGAGGATAGTTGATTCCATGCATGTTTTCGATCGCAAACGCATCGACATCCATGACCATCGGGATAAGCCCAGCTGTCTTGACAAGCTCAGTCAACTCACTGATTTTGTCCTTTTTGGCCGCGACAAGGATCACCGCCATATCTCCCTGGTCATCGCTCGATGGGTCTGGAGGCAATACATGAAAATCGATGTTAACCTCGTTGATATCAAATGGAATATATTGCTCAGCCGCCAATTTTACTTGGCCTTCAAGCTCTTCGTCAGGCATTGGCGGGAGACTGATCTTTTTTACAATGACAGCATGACCTGAAATAGAGATGGCAACATATTTATTCTTGACGCTGGCCTCCTCAAAGAGTTCTTGAATGGCTGAGACGACACGTCCCTCATCCATCACTGTTCCATCAACAATCACTTCCGGTTCAAGTGGCTTCACACCGAACTTCTGAAGAGAGTACCGCCCCTTACTTTCCTTGAGCTGCGCGATCTTGATCGCACTTGATCCAATATCAAGCCCCACAAGCTGCCGGCGGGGGGTCATCATTGAGATAAGGTCCGTTTCAACGAGTTTTTTCAGTGAACTCAACATGCGTCACCTGAACTTTACACGGCACGTTTTCTACCGCAAATGACTTTCTCGATTTCATCCACATTCTTTCGTGTGTAGAGTCGCCAATTCCGCCAGTCGCGTGCTGGACGTGCAATAACCCCTTCTCGTTCCCACCGGAACAGAGTGGCCTTAGAAATATCGAACAACTGGCACACCTGAATAGCCTTGATTCCCTCAGCTTCTTTTCCGATACCTTTATTATCCGTACGCTCAATCACTTTCGTATTTACACCCATTACTCTACCCTTACTTCCCACAAAGGCAAGTATAGTCAATATGCTCAACCTGTCAAGAAAACAGCTGGAAGTGACGTCCGGGCAGGAAGCTGATCGGCCTAATACCCTAACGAGCCTAAGCTTTATTGATATCTCTATGCTTGAGACCCACTTGGAAACCCAGCGCAGCAAATCGCGCACGGAGATGTCCTGCAATCGCCACTGAGCGATGGCGTCCACCGGTACATCCGATTGCAATTGTGAGATAGCTGCGCCGCTCACGCTGATACAGTGGCAGGAGAAACTTCAGAAGTCCGTCAACATGCTCGATGAATACAATAGCTTCAGAGTCCGTCAAAACAAAATTGCGGACCTGCGCGTCCTCACCAGACAGCGGCTTGAGATCTGGTACAAAGAATGGGTTTTTCAGGAAGCGCACATCGAACAACAAATCAATATCGTACGGGACCCCGAATTTATACCCGAAAGTCAAAAAGGATATAGTGAGTCGTCGATCGGAGGAGTCCTGTAAAAACTCCTTTCCAAGCAGGTCACCGAGCTCGTGCACTGTGAGATCGGATGTGTCGATGATCCGATCCGCCTGTCGTCGGACCTCAGCGATCCGCTCCTTCTCAAATCGAATTCCTTCCCCAACCGGTCGATGTGGCAAGAGGGGATGGGGTCGCCGAGATTCAGAGAAGCGCCGGATGAGGACCTCTTCCCGAGCCTCAAGAAAAAGCACCTGCACCGCATGACCAAGAGTTCTGATCCGCTCAAGAATCCCTACGAAATCTGCAAAAAACCCTCGCTCTCGTACATCGACACCGAGCGCGACGTTTGCAATCTCACTATGTTGCTGATGGCAAAGATCGACGAAGGTCGGGAGGAGGGCAGGAGGAAGGTTATCAATACAGAAATACCCGGCGTCCTCGAACGCCTTTAACGCATAGGATTTTCCAGACCCTGATAATCCACTGATGATGACCAGATTAAGTCGCGCCATGAGACTCCGCTCGTCTTGCTGAATCCCCTGATTACCGGATCGCAATCCACGAACGACAGCAGCTCAGACCGTCGCTACTTGTGGCCAGGCAGCACCCGCCGAGTCCTTCGATACACAGCGCTTGGCCCCTCCACTATATGCCACACGTAAAAAATCCAGTCTCCCTACCGCACCGCTCACAAACGCCCCATCTCAACGAGCTACGGTTCGCCGCTTTGGTTTGTCGGGCTTATGACTAACAAGCCGCTCCTTCAATTTTCGAAACTGTGCATCAATACGATCAACCAGTGCATCAATGGTGGCATACATCTCGGGTGTTGTAATCTTCGCTTGCACTTGCTTGCCACTCACAACACCGGTAACCTCCGCCTTATGCTGAAGCTTTTCCACTCCCAATATGACCTGTAATGACCCAACCTTTAACCCGTAGCGATCCAGCCGAGCAAATCGAGTCTCCACATAACTTCTCAGCGCTGGCGTCATGTCCATGTGACGGCTTGTGATTTTTAATGTCATCCCTACCTCCAATTTATTCCAGCCTGATGCAATGCCCCATCATCAAAAAAACTGTTTCCGCTGGCTTGCTGAAGCAATATTCAACTCTGCCCGATATTTGGCGACCGTCCTCCGTGCAATACGCACACCTTGACTAAAGAGCCTGGCCGCAATCTCCTCATCTTTCAATGGCCGCTTGGCATCCTCTTGAGCCACCATGGTCTTGATCATATCTCGCACCGACACCGAAGAGTGCATGCCGGACGGTTCGTCTGCCCGCTGGAGCCCGGCATTGAAGAAGAACTTCAGCTCCAACATGCCTTGTGGACAGTACATGTATTTATTGGCCGTCACTCGGCTGATCGTAGATTCATGCATCCCAATATCTTCAGCCACCTGTTTCAAGACTAACGGCTTGAGATACTGTACTCCATGTTCAAAAAACTCCTCCTGAAACTTAACGATGCTCGAGACCACTTTGACAATCGTTCTATTGCGTTGCTCGATGCTTCGAATTACCCACTGTGCGGCCCTCATTTTTTCATCCATGTACGCCTTCGTTTCAGGCGCACCACTCTGCCCCGACGAAATGAGCTGCTTGTAATACGGGCTGATTCTCATGCGTGGCAACCCGTCATCGTTTAGCAGTACAACCCACTCGCCATCATTCTTGACGACAAATACGTCTGGCACAATGACGTAGTTCTGAGTATTGATGAACGGTCGCCCAGGTTTCGGCTCAAGCTCTCCGATCACCTTGGTGGCATGAAAGACATCTTCTACAGTGACGTTCAGAGCCCTAGCAATTTTGGCATACTGCCTCTTTTCCAAATCCTTCAAGTGATGGAGCACAATGGCTTCAATCACTGAGGTCTTGAGCGCTCCAGGAGGTGCCCCAAGGGACCCGAAGGGGTTACGACCCAAATGTCGCAATTGCAAGAGAAGGCACTCTGGAAGATCCCTGGCAGCAACTCCTGTTGGATCGAAGGTTTGAATGTCCTTCAGGACAGACTCCGCCTCCGACTCCTCAAACCCTGTTCCAGCAATAACTTCAGCCAGCGAAATGCGCAGATACCCGTCGTCTTCAAGATTTCCAATAATCAGACGTCCGATTGTTTTCTCTTGATCGGTGAGTGTCGATAATGATAACTGCCAGAGCAGATGTTCCTCCAGCGAAGTGGGCTTGGCCACAGTCTGTTCGTAGGACGGCAGGTCATCCTGAGCGGAAGCATATTCGGCATCCCCACCTCGCCGATCTCTCCCAAAGTACTCTTCCCAGCCTGAGGCGGAAAACTCTTCCGGCGACCCTCGCTCTTCCCGTGATTCATCCTGAACACTCTGTTCCGGCTCGGCCACGCCATCGATTTCTTCACCCTTTCCCTCAGTGACCGATGACTCAGCCTCTTCTACGTCAGATTGAACCTCGTCAAGCAGAGGGTTCTCTAAGAGGTGCTGTGTCAGGCTCTGCTGTAATTCAAGGCGCGACAGCTGCAACAGTTTAATGGCCTGCTGCAACTGGGGCGTCATGATTAATTTTTGACTGAGCTTCAGATCAAGACGCAGTTTCATGGGCGACCGCCTACTTTCCTACAATCTAAACTGTTCTCCAAGATACACCGCTCTGGCCGTTTCGCTCTGCACAATCGCATCAGGGGAACCCGATTCTAAAATCACGCCCTCATTGATAATATACGCTCGATCGACGATGGAGAGCGTTTCCTGGACATTATGATCGGTAATCAAAATACCAATCCCTTTGACTTTAAGCCGTGTGATGATCTGCTGAATGTCCGCTACCGCGATCGGGTCAATTCCAGCAAACGGCTCATCTAGCAACATAAAGGACGGAGTGGCCGCCAGTGCACGCGTAATCTCCAATCGCCGTCGTTCACCTCCGGAAAGGGCATACGCCATGCTCGTTCGAATGTGTCCCAGATCCAGTTCCTGAAGCAGGGCATCGACCCGTTCATTTCGCTCTTGACGAGCATATCCCAGCATTTCCAGAATGGCCAGGACATTATCTTCCACCGAGAGGCGACGAAACACGGACGACTCTTGCGGCAGATACCCGATACCCTTACGCGCCCGTTTGTACATCGGTAGATTCGTAACGGATTCACCTTTGAAGGTAATCTCTCCTTCATCCGGCTGACATAATCCGACCATCATGTCGAAGATCGTTGTCTTCCCGGCTCCATTTGGCCCAAGAAGGCCCACGACTTCACCTGCAAAGACCTCGATGGCGACGCCTTTGACGACCTTTCGCCCACGAAAGCTTTTCACTAATCCATTCGCTCGGAGTGATACACCGCCTTCTCGTGCCACGCTGCTCGCTCGCATCTTTGGTGCTTCCTCAACGCTGGAAGTCATTGTCCATTCTGCCCTTCGCCTTCAATGCGGATATGGGATCCTCCCTCAACGACACTTCGCTCTTCCGTCAAATAAATAGTGATCTGCTTTCCGCTGACACGCGTCCCCTTCTCCCAAGCAACAGGCTCGCCTGTCAACACAACTTTCTCACCATCCGCGAAATACACGGCCTTTTGACAGGTGGCATTGCCATTTTCATATTTGATTTTTACAGCACGCGTCTCCCCAATCGCATCCACACGGTTCACCGAGCGACTCGACATCGTTGATCCTGAATGGCCTGACGGAGACAGGGATGAGGGTGCAGCGGATTCACTCTGCTCAGACCCCTTCCGTACTGATGACCCACCATCAGAGCCCTTTGACTGGAAGGACACCACCATCCTATCAGAGTGCACAACCAACGAGCCTCGAGTGAGCACCACCATTCCCTCAAAAACAGCCTGGCTATCCTGATTCCGTACCGTCATCCGATTAGATGTGATGGTCGTCGGCACACCAGGGGTCTCTAGGCTCCGCTTCAGACTCCCAGACTCAGAGGTAGGGGAAGCTGCCGCAGGTCCTGAGAAGACAACACTAAGAAGCAGACACCAGATCCACATGGACATCTTGAAGTATCTCAAACTCTTCCGACGGTATTCGCCCCATCAACCCTTGTCCCCGAACCTCCAGCCCATGGCCCACGATCCGAACCGGAGCACTCGTCCGAATCTCCCGCACCGCCTCTACCCATTCCAGTCGGTTGGTATAAATGGTGTATCCGCTCTTTGTTTGTACGACGATGGGAGATTCATGATTGGCCAACACAAAATCTTTTGTTGCCGTATTAAAGGTACCCTCTTCACCTTGAACTGTCACCTCATCCCCTGATCCCCCATAAAAGGTAAGGACAACCTCATGCAAAACGGCCCGCTTTTCTTGATCGAAGAGACGCGCCTGCTTGGCTCGCACCTGCCACTCAACAGCCTCCCCTTTGGACTGGGTAAACGTAAACTCCCCTAGTTTCGCATCTGCCTCGTCAATGGTATTGAATGAGCTGGGTCCGCTACTAGGAGGAGATGCGGTATTTCGGAAGAGAAGGTAACCAAGAAATATCGTCAGGAGTACACTCAAGGAAAGAAGAGCCCGGCGCGCGATAATTTCCCACATATTTGAATGGCTCTCCATGCATAGGATCATGGATCCTTGCCTACAACTGGCACGATCTTAGCATCTGATATCAATCAAGTAAACGCCTCCTTGGAAAAGAAAAAAGACTCCCATGCACAGAGGCACGGGAGTCTTTTGTTGTTGAAGCTGCTTCTGCCTGACCAGAACTAGGAAGACGTGCTCGCTCCCGTCGGCGAAGCCTGCGCTTGACTTGCAGGCGACTTTTTGAGGGCCGTGGTTTCTTGACGAGCAACTAATTCAATAGCCACCATTTCCGCAGCGTCTCCAATACGACGACGAGTCTTAATGATTCTAGTGTATCCACCCGGTCGATCTTTAAACCGTGCAGCAACGTCGCCAAAAAGCTTCGAGACCACGGACTTACTTCGAAGGAACCCTAACGCTCGCCGTCGAGCAGGAAGCGTCCCCTCCTTCCCAAGCGTGATCATGCGGTCAGTAAACCCTCTAATTTCCTTGGCTTTTGCCTCTGTCGTTTCAATACGCTCTTGATCCAGCAACGAGGTCACTAAGTTTCGGAAAAGGGCCCCTCGGTGTTTAGTCTGTCGACCAAGTTGTCGTCCTTTTTTTCTATGTCGCACGGTGTTCCCCTTGGCTAAGAATCATCATTCTGATTTCGGACTTCCGTTGTGTGGAGACGACGCCTCAACCTTCGTCCCTAGGGAAAGGCCCATTTCAGAGAGAATTTCCTTGATCTCGTTAAGAGACTTCTTCCCGAAGTTCTTCGTCCGTAACATCTCCCCTTCAGACTTTTGGACAAGATCGGCGATGGTTTTGATATTTGCATTCTTCAGACAATTGGCGGCCCGAACAGACAACTCTAATTCATTGACACTACGCGAAAGATTCTTGTTCACTTCCCGATGAGATTCCTCATACCCTACCTCGCTCTTCCCTTCGTTGCGCTCTTCTGGGTTGATGAAGATATCCAGGTGCTCGCGTAAGATCCCCGCAGCTGTGGAAAGTGCATCTCTTGGACTAATCGTACCGTCAGTCCAGATTTCCATCGCCAGCTTGTCATAGTCGGTCATACGTCCGACGCGCGCATTTTCCACATGAAAATTTACCCGCTTGATCGGAGAAAACACTGAGTCAATGGCAATCACGCCAATCGGCAACCCTTCTTCCTTGTTACGTTCCGCTGGGACATACCCACGTCCGTGCTTGACAGTCATCTCAATATCCAACGTGGCATCCTTGTCGAGAGTCGCAATATGCAAATCAGGGGTTAGAATACTCACCTCAGCATCGTGAAGAACATCCGAGCCCTTCGCTTCGCCAGGTCCCTTCTTTTTCAAACGAATGGTTTTGGGTTTGTCCGTATGGAGTGCCAAGCGTAGGCTCTTAATGTTTAAGATAATTGCCGTGACATCTTCCGTCACGCCGGAGATTGTTGAGAACTCATGAACAACCCCCTCGATTTTCACGGTGGTCACCGCAGCACCCGTAAGCGACGACAACAAAATGCGACGGAGGGCATTACCAATCGTGGTACCGAACCCCCGTTCAAACGCCTCCGTTGTGAAGCGCCCGAATGTGGGGGACTGTGTATCCTTGTCGACTTCCACCCGCATTGGGACCTGAAAGTCCTTCATCGCTTTGATCATGACCCACCCTCCATACCATCGAGTGACAAACACATTGACAGCTTCACCTGACCGACCAACACCCAGACCAGTGGGCTATCGAGAGTATAATTCAACGACCATCTGTTCGTTCACTGGCAACGTAATCTGGTCCTTAGCAGGAAGCGCCCGGATAATCCCTTTGAACGCCCCACGATCCAACTCCAGCCATTCTGGAATTCCACGGCTATCAACAGACTCCAATGCTGCCTGAATTGCCAGCAGATCTCGACTCCGCTCTCGAACCTCTATCACATCACCCGGCTTCACCAAAGCCCCGGCCACTGTAATCTTTTTGCCATTCAGTGTGAAGTGACCATGGCTAACCAGCTGACGGGCCTGTTTACGCGAAGCGCCAAATCCAAGACGATAGGCCACATTATCCAGCCGGCATTCAAGGAGACGTAATAAAGCGTCTCCCGTGACTCCAGTCTGCCGTTCGGCACGTTCGAATACGCCCCGAAATTGACACTCCTGAAGTCCATAAATCCGACGAAGCTTTTGCTTCTCGCGAAGCTGCAAGCTATAGTCGGATGTTCGTTGGCGCCCCTGTCCATGTTGCCCGGGGGGATAGCTCCGACGTTCAATCGCACATTTTTCCGTCATGCAGCGCGTGCCCTTCAGAAAGAGCTTTTCTCCTTCGCGCCGACACAACCGACAGACTGGACCACGATACTTTGCCACTGATGCCTCCTCGGAAAAGAGCTGCCCGAGTCGTTGACTACCGTGTCACCTAAGACCTCGAACCCCTACGACTCATTCGCTCGCATGAATTAGACTCGACGTCGCTTGGGTGGACGGCACCCATTATGCGGAATCGGCGTGACGTCACGAATCAGGTTGATCCGCAACCCTGCTCCCTGTAAAGACCGAATCGCCGACTCTCGCCCAGAACCAGGCCCATTTACATAGACATCGACCTGGCGCATACCGCTTTCCATCGCTTTTCTTGCTGCCGCCTCTCCGGCACGTTGAGCGGCAAACGGTGTACTCTTCCGCGAACCTTTAAACCCTTGATTCCCGGCACTCGCCCAGACTACCGTATTCCCGCTCATATCGGTAATGGTCACAATGGTATTATTGAACGACGCCTGAACATGAGCCACTCCACTCTGAACGATCCGGCGCTCTTTCTTCTTACCCTTTTTCACACTCATACTCTCTCCTCTCGATGGTGGAGCAGCTTACGCACGAGGCCCTGGTTTAGCTGCAGTCGATCTTGGTTTGCTACTCACACCGGCCCGACGTCCTTTTCTGGTTCTCGCATTGGTCTTGGTCCGCTGACCTCGAACAGGCAAACCTTTTCGATGTCGCAGGCCTCGGTAAGTCCCGGTGTCAACCAACCGCTTGATATTGAGCGACACCTCTTTCCTAAGATCACCCTCGACTCGATAATCACGTTCAATGATTTCTCTCAATTTGACAATCTTGTCTTCGCTCAAATCCTTCACACGAACGGCTCCATCAATACCGGCTTCGGCAAGGATCTGCTGAGCTGAGGTCCGCCCGATCCCGTAAATATACGTCAGCCCGATATCCGTTCGTTTATTCCTCGGTAAATCGACACCAGCAATACGTGCCATTCTTCCTCCAGATACGAGCATCAGGTGCGAGCCAACCGGCTAACACCGCTCTCCCGACTCGACATGTTCAGAACTCAGCCTCACCACGCCACTGCTATCCTTGTCGCTGCTTATGTCGCGGGTTCTTACAGAGAATACGCACGACACCGCGACGACGTACCACCTTACATTTTGCACAAATCGGCTTCACTGACGACTTGACCTTCATAACAATCCTCAACTCCCGTTACTTAAATCGATAGGTGATTCGACCCCTGGTCAAATCGTACGGAGACATCTCCACCGTAACCTTGTCACCAGGCAGAATGCGAATGAAATGCATACGCATTTTCCCAGAAATATGAGCCAGGATGACATGGCCATTTTCAAGCTTGACTCGAAACATAGCATTGGGAAGCGTCTCAGCCACTGAACCTTGAACTTCAATGATATCTTCTTTTGCCATATCCGTGGCTGTACCTTCTTAATAACTTAATAACGGTCGCCTAGAGTTTCTTCAATTGGCTCAAGATACGAGGCGCGCCGGCCGACTGTATGGCAATCGTATGCTCAAAGTGCGCCGACAAACTCCCATCCACCGTGACTGCCGTCCATCGATCATCGAGGATACGAACGGCACTTCGCCCCATATTCACCATCGGCTCGATCGCCAAAACCATTCCAGACTGCAAGCGTGGCCCTTGTCCGGCCTTCCCGTAGTTAGGAACTTGAGGTTCTTCGTGTAACTGTCGTCCAATGCCGTGGCCCACGAACTCCGTGACGACCGAATACCCAGCTGCCTCGACATGAGATTGCACTGCATGGGAAATATCCGTTAAACGATTTCCGACAATCGCTTGCTGGATTCCAAGATAGAGCGCGTCTCTTGTCACCTGCACCAGCTTTTCTATTTCCGGAAGAATCCGACCAACTGATACGGTCACGGCAGAATCACCGTAGAATCCGCCAACGATCGCTCCAAGATCTAACCCGATGATATCTCCATCTTTCAGCTTACGCCTCGATGGAATACCGTGAACCACCTGCTCATTCACAGAAGCACAAAGCGTCTTGGGATAGTTCCTATACCCTTTAAATGCTGGAATTGCACCCCGAGCTCGAATTTCCTTTTCAGCGATTGAATCGAGCTCCTCAGTACTAATACCGGGGCAGACAGCCTCTTTGACGACATCCAATGCCTCAGCCACCACCCGTGAAGCCGTCGCCATGACCTCGATTTCGGCTGGCGTTTTCAGAATGATCATGCCGTCCGGTAAACCGACAGGGTGCGTACAAGTTCCTGATAGACAACCTCGACCGCTTCAGCGCCATTGAGATGGGACAATAACTGCCGCTGCTCATAAAAACTGATCAATGGAGCAGTCTGCTCCTCATACACTTTGAGACGCATCTCAACCGCCTCTTGCTGATCGTCACTTCGCTGCACCAAGGTTTCGCCACATCGATCGCAAGCGACACCATTCCTCGGAGGAGCAAAATCTACGTGATAGGTAGCCTGACACTTTGGACAGCTGCGGCGCCCACTCAAGCGCTTAACAATCTCTTCCCGCGAAACCTTAAAATTAATAACTCGATCGAGCTGAATCTCCTCTGCTTTCAGCACATCCGAGAGAGCTTCAGCTTGAGGAACCGTCCTGGGGAATCCATCAAGAATAAACCCTTTGGGCTTTGATAACTCCGCAAGCTTTTCCTTCACTAACCCAATAACCACAGAATCGGGAACAAGGCGCCCCTGATCCATATGTCCTTTAGCTTCTACGCCTAGCGGAGTCCTATTACGAACGGCGGCTCTGAGCAAATCACCGGTTGAAATTTTGGCGATCTGGTACTGACTAACTATTTTCTCTGCCTGTGTGCCCTTACCAACACCCGGAGCCCCAAGAAAGACAACCCTCATAACTAGGTACTTCTCCCTCTCAATGGAGCCATACCCTTTCCGAGAAATCCATCGTAATTACGCATCAGCATATGCGACTCAATTTGTTGAGCCGTATCTAACCCCACTCCAATAACGATCAGAAGCGATGTACCCCCAAAATAGAACGGCACATTGAGTTTGTAAATCAGGAGCTCAGGAATCACGCACACAATTGCAAGATAGATAGCCCCTGCGAAGGTAATTTTCGTTAAAACGCCATAGATATAGTCGGAGGTTCTTTGACCGGGACGAATTCCTGGGATAAACCCACCATACTTCTTCATATTGTCTGCCATGTCCACAGGGTTGAGAACGACAGCCGTATAAAAGAAGCAGAAGAACAAGATCAAGCCGACGTACATCAACGTATAGAGAAGTGACCCTGGTGCCAACTGAGTCCCAATGGCTTTCACCCACGGAGTCTCAAAAAATCCTGCGATTGTTGCAGGGAAGGCAATGATCGACGAAGCAAAAATTGGAGGGATGACACCTGCGGTATTGATCTTCAACGGGATATGTGTACTTTGCCCTCCATAGACGCGTCGCCCAATCACACGCTTGGCGTATTGGACTGGTATTTTTCTTCGACCACTCTCCAAGAAAACAATGGCAGCCACCACGCCAACCATCAAGAGGGCTAGGCCAACCAACAAAAATGCATTCAACTGGCCGATCTCATAGAGATTGTAGGTCTGAGCCACAGCTGCAGGTAGTCGAGCGACAATCCCAGCAAAAATAATCAAGGATATCCCGTTACCAATTCCCCGTTCTGTGATTTGTTCACCCAACCACATTAGGAACCCGGTGCCAGCAGTGAGAGTGATCACCGTCATCAGACGGAATCCCCAGCCTGCATTGAGGACAAATGCCCCTTGATTCATTTGTTCGAGACCGATGGCAATGCCAAATCCCTGTATCAAAGCAATGCCAATCGTCCCAAATCGTGTGTACTGAATAATCTTCTTTCGTCCACGCTCACCCTCTTTGGCCAGTTTGGTGAGGTGCGGAATAACTACCGTCAGCAGTTGAAGGATAATGGATGCGCTGATGTACGGCATGATGCCGAGCGCAAAGATGGTCAAACGAGACAGTGAACCACCGGAGAAAATATCCAGAAACCCCAATAATGATCCGCCTTGCTTTTGCAGGAAATCGGAAAGGGCTTCTCCATTGATCCCAGGTGTTGGGATGTGAGAACCAATGCGATACACAACCAGCATGCCAAGCGTAAACAAGACACGGGTGCGCAGCTCGGGAATCTTAAAGATATTCTGAAAACTAGTCAGAAGACGTTCAAGCACCGCCGATAACCTCAACTCTCCCACCAGCCGCTTGAATCTTGGCTTCGGCCGACTTACTGAACTTGTGAGCCTGAACGACCAGTGACTTCTTCAACTCACCGACGCCGAGAATCTTAATTGGCAAACGCTTCCGCTTGACTAATCCGGCATCAACCATTGCCTGAGGAGTAACCGTCCCATCTCCAGTCCATTGCTCGAAACTCTTTAGATTGACAATGGCGTATTCTACCCGCGAGGGATTCGTAAAACCAAACTTGGGCAGGCGCCGGATCAATGGCATTTGTCCGCCCTCAAACCCCGGTCGCTTTCCTCCACCTGATCGTGCCAAAAGACCCTTGTGCCCTTTGGTCGCCGTCTTCCCGTGGCCAGAGCCAGGGCCACGCCCAATGCGCTTTCGGCGTTTTTTTGATCCCGGCGCTGGCGCCAAATCATGAAGATTCATGAACGTCCAACCTCCAGCAAATAGCCAACTTTTCGGATCATTCCTTGAACTTGTGGCGTATCTGGGCGGATCACTGTTTGACGAATATGTCGTAGCCCCAAACCACGCAGGACAAGGCGGTGACCTTCCGGTGTCCCAATCGGACTACGCCGTAGAGTCACCCGCACAGATTGCCCAGGAGATACTGTAGTTTTCGTTACCGCTCTTGCTCCCATTATGCTGTCGCCCTTTCCCGCCCTTCATCCGTCGTTTGTCGGCGGAAACGAAGTACATCATCAATATTTCTCAGCTGCATGAGACCATCAAGTGTGGCACGAACTGCATTGAACGGATTCCCACGCCCTAAGGTCTTTGCGATAACATTATGAGCGCCGACCAATTCAACAACGGCGCGAACCGCACCTCCCGCAATGATCCCCGTCCCATCTACGGCAGGTTTTAACAACACATGTTCTGCCCCAAAGAGACCATGGACCTCGTGCGGAATCGTCCCACCCTTAAGGGGAACATGAACAAGATGTTTCTTGGCTTGCTCCACAGCTTTCGAAATCGCAACAGGCACCTCGGCCGCCTTCCCCTTACCAATCCCAACCCAGCCATGGCCGTCACCAACAACAACCAGCGCGCAAAAATTGAAGCGCTTACCACCCTTGACCACCTTTGCCACGCGGTTGATAAACACCACTTTGTCTTTCAGACTCAGTTCATCGGGATTGACTCGCACGCTCGCACCCCTCAGTCCAACATTCAGTTAATTTCTGGAATAGTGAATCGTCATCAACCCTATCCACGTATGCCGCTCAGGGCCTGCATTCAAAATTGAAGGCCACCCTCGCGAGAAGCATCGGCCAACGCTTTGATGCGGCCATGATACATCCGTCCACCACGGTCAAAGACCACTGTCGTAACCTTCACCGCCTTGGCGCGATCAGCGATTAGCTTCCCTACAGCTTTAGCCGCTTCAATGCCACCGGTTGATTTAACCGATGCACGAATCGCTTTATCCAGAGTAGACGCGGCAGCAATGGTAGTCCCTCGAACATCATCAATGATCTGAGCATAAATATGGGATGTACTCCTGAAAACGTTTAAGCGAGGACGCTCAGTGGTACCAAAAATGGCTTGGCGTACACGCCTACGCCGCCGTTCAAGCTGTTGAACTTTATCTGCAGCATTCATTGTGAATTCCTACTTCCCAGTTTTGCCTTCTTTTTTGCGCAAGGTTTCACCAGCATAACGAACACCCTTTTGCTTATACACATCGGGTGGCTTAATGGCCCGGAGGTCGGCCGCAACTTGACCAACTAACCGCTTGTCAACCCCTTTAACATTGATGAGAGTTTGCTTATCAACCTTCACATCGATCCCGGTTGGGACTTCATAGACAACTGGGTTGATATACCCAACGTTAAAGCTCAAGGTCCGACCTTGAAGTTGGGTCTTGTAGCCAACTCCAGTAATCTCAAGCGAGCGCTCATACCCCTTGGTGACACCCTGGATCATGTTACTCAACTCCGCACGAGTGAGTCCATGCAACGCCCTTACCTTACGATCATCGCTGGATCGACCGACAAGTACCTGGCCATCCTTGACAGCCACATCAAGGCCCTGCATGAGCGACCAGTCTAACTTCCCCAAAGGACCCTTCACAGTCACGGTTGATCCAGTGGTTTTCACTTCCACTCCGGACGGAATAGTGATCGGCTTTTTCCCAATACGAGACATGCTCTCCTATACCCTTCACCCCGAGGTCCAAACGACCAGTATCTTTACCACACCGAGCAGAGAACCTCGCCCCCGAGATGACTTTTGCGAGATTCTTGGTCTGTCATGATTCCTTTAGATGTCGAAAGGATAGACACACCAATTCCATTCCGAACCTTTCGAATATCTTGACTCCCAACATAGACCCGACGGCCCGGCTTACTAATGCGCTCGAGCCCCGTGATCATTGGCTGCCCCTCCCCCACATAGCGAAGGCGCACTTGGAGGACGGGATGCCCATGCTCAACGCTGTCCTCAACCCCCTCGACATAGCCTTCCCTCTTCAAGATCTCAAGGATTGCTCGTTTGAGTTTTGAGGTTGGAACCGTTACTGTTTCATAGCGCCGCTGGGCACCATTTCTTAACCGAACAAGAAGATCGCCGATTGGATCGGTAACCATGCTGTATCCTTCTACCCCTCTATGCTATTCTTTAGTTGACCGCCACTTATCCACACGTGCTGGCTACCAGCTAGACTTTCTCACTCCAGGAATCTCTCCCCTGAGGGTCAGCACACGAAAACAGATTCGACACATCCGAAACCGACGCAAATACCCTCGAACTCTTCCACACACACCGCATCGATGATACTGGCGGGTCGAAAACTTTGGTTTCGTCGCGGCTTTATTTCTTAATGCTAAACGTGACACAAGAACTCCTTCCGTCCAACCGAGACCAGACGCTCGCGCTATTTTTTATGTTCGGAACGGCATCCCGAGATACTTCAACAAAGCCTTTCCTTCATCATTCGTTTTGGCGGTTGTCACAACCGTAATATCCATACCGTGAATCGAGGCCACTTCATCGTACTTAATTTCAGGGAAGATCAACTGCTCCTTCAACCCAAGCGTATAGTTTCCGCGGCCATCGAATGCTTTCGGAGAGACACCACGAAAATCTCGGATTCGCGGAAGCGCCAATGTCACTAAGCGATCAAAAAACTCGTACATCCGACGACTACGGAGCGTCACCTTCGTCCCGATTGGAAGGCCCTGCCTGAGCTTGAATCCGGCAATAGCCTTCTTCGCACGAGTCACAACAGGCTTTTGCCCGGTAATCATACCCAATTCAGTGACGGCACTTTCCAGAAGCTTGACATTTTGAATAGCTTCACCCATGCCAACGTTCAGCACGACCCGCTCAAGCTTGGGGACCTGCATAACGTTCTTATACCCAAATTCCTTCATCAGCGCCGGTACGACCTGCTGCTCATACATGTCTCTGAGTCTGGGTCGAAATTTAGACTCAGCACTCCCCTGGTCGAGCTGCGACGCTTCTTTCTTCGGGGATTTTTTTTCCGTGGGTTTACTCGTTCGATTTTTTGGTTCCTTAGCCATTGCCAACCCTATTCCAGAGTCTCATTAGATTTCTTGCTGAAACGCACCCGCCGCCCATCATCCTGAGTTCGCATTCCTACTCGTGTCGGCTTTTGCGCAACAGGACAGAAAAGCATAACATTAGAAATCTGGAGAGGCGCCTCTCGCTCCAGGATTCCCCCTTGTTTTGCCTTCTGATTAGGCTTCGTATGCCGTTTAATGACATTCAGCTTTTCGACGATCAGCTTGCCTGCGCGGAGGTCAACGGACATCACTTTACCCGTCTTCCCACGCTCACGACCGGATATGACAATCACCGTGTCGCCTTTTCTAATTCTGCTTTTTCGAAGTACTTGCACAACACTCCTCGCTCGTCCGACCCTATAAAACTTCTGGTGCCAATGAGATGATCTTCATGAATTTCTTCCAGCGGAGTTCTCGCGCAACCGGGCCAAAGATACGCGTCCCGATAGGTTCGCCCTCTTTATTGATCAACACACAAGCATTTCTATCGAACTTGATGTAAGACCCATCTTCCCGCCGAACTTCTTTCGTCGTTCGAACAATAACCGCCCGACTCACATCCCCTTTTTTAACACTGGCCTGAGGGATGGCCTCCTTAACTGCCACGACCACTACATCCCCTAACGACGCGTATCGACGACGCGTGCCCCCAAAGACGTGAAAGCACATGGCTTGCTTCGCCCCGGAGTTATCAGCCACATCCATGTATGTATAATTCTGAATCATTGATAAATTCCCACGAATCTCAAATGCCGAATGAAACTAGTCAAACCCCGCTATTTCTCAGGCTGCCCCTTCTCCATAACCTGAACCACCCGCCAATTCTTTTCCTTACTCAGTGGACGGGTCTGAACCAACTTCACCCGATCTCCCACCTTGCACGCACCGCTTTCATCATGGGCCTTTAACCTTGTCACCCGCCTCAACACCTTCTTATAGACGGGATGAACAACCGACCGAGACACCACCACGACAACTGTTTTCTGCATTTTGTTACTAACGACATCACCGTACCAGTGGCGCCGCTTTACCACCTCAGCCATAGCATCCTTTACCTTTTCGATTCGTCAGTTTGGCTCCGAACCTGATTGAGCACCGTCTTGACTCTTGCGATATCACGTTTCGTCTTTCGAATTTGCATCGGGTTCTCGAGTCGACCTGTCCCAAACTGAAAGCGCAGCGTAAACAGCTCCTGCACGAGCTGCTGCTCCTTCTCCTGAAGTTCGCCCGCACCCATAGTTCGCAACTCTTTCACATCAAGCGCCATAGACCTTCTCCACGCTCCCCCGCAAGTTGACCAGCTCCCCTTTTACTTTTATCCAAACTCACCGCGAACAACCAACTTCGTCGCGACCGGCAACTTGTGAGAGGCAAGCCTGAACGCTTCACGTGCAGTCTCCGGAGTAACTCCGTCCATCTCATAGAGAATCCGACCTGGCTTTACGACAGCCACCCAATACTCAGGGTTACCCTTCCCTTTTCCCATTCGAGTTTCAGCTGGCTTCTTGGTTATTGGCTTATCCGGGAAAATTCTTGTCCAAACCTGGCCGCCTCGCTTCACATATCGCGTAATGGCAATTCTGGCAGCTTCAATTTGACGACTCGTCACCCACCCTGGTTCCAATGCTTTCAAACCAAACTCACCAAGGGTAATCTGACCACCACGGTAGGCCTTCCCATTCATACGGCCTTTTTGCATCTTTCTAAATTTGACTTTCTTAGGGGCTAACACAGCTTGATCTCCTCACCCAAACCGTCTATCCAATGTTGACTCGGCTTTCATGGGTTGCACAGGGAGAAGTTCGCCTTTATAGATCCATGTCTTCACCCCGATTTGCCCCATCGTTGTATGGGCCTCAGCAAAACCATAATCAATTTCAGCTCGAAGGGTATGTAGAGGAACACGTCCTTCGCGATACCACTCAGTCCTAGCGATTTCGGCCCCGCCCAAACGACCAGCCACCATAATCTTGATCCCCTGCGCACCAAGCCTCAGTGCCGACTGCACGCTTCGCTTCATCGCCCTCCGGAATGCCACCCGCTTTTCAAGCTGCGTCGCGACATTCTCACTCACCAGTTGCGCGTCAAGCTCCGGCTTCTTGATTTCCTTGACCGTGATATAAACCTGCCCACCATACTGCTTCTCAAGATCAGCCTTAAGCTTGTCGACTTCCGCACCTTTTCGACCGATAATGATTCCCGGTCGAGCCGTATGAATAATGACTCGTGTCTGATCACCAGAACGCTCAATTTCGACCTTTGCAACGCCAGCGTGGTAAAGGCGAGCTTTCACGACCTTCCTGATCTTCACGTCTTGATGGAGCAACTTGGCATAATCCTTCCCGGCATACCACCGAGAACTCCAAGTGTAGTTATAACCAAGCCGATAACCAATTGGATGTGTTTTCTGACCCATGCGCGCTATGCCTCAATAAATAATAATCAACCTACTTCTTTTGCCCTCGATCTCCTGACGCTGCAACTACCACCGTAATGTGACTGGTACGCTTCTGAATTGCATTGGCTCTCCCCATGGACCTGGCCCTTACACGCTTGTAGGTAGGACCGCAGTTGACAAAAGCCCGGGAAACAACCATCGACTCACTATCACCCAACTCCTTCAGTTCCGCGTTCGCCACTGCGGAACGCAAGAGCTTCTCCACCACCCGTGCTGCATGCCGAGGCGTGTGCTTCAACATGGCCAGGGCCATGGGAACCTGCTGACCTCTAATCATATCGATCACCGGCTTAGCTTTTCTCGGTGCAACACGAACAAACCTAAGAATGGCATGTGCTTCACTCATCGTGCAATCCTGTCACCCTTCAACATTCCAAGTTCAAATCGTCGGATCCTGTCGCCCCTGCGAATCAAATTCAGTTCACAAGCCCCTACTTGAGAGCGACAGCCTTTTCAGTCTTAGCCTGACCATGTCCCTTAAAAAACCGAGTCGGAGCAAATTCACCAAGCTTATGTCCAACCATATTCTCGGTAACAAAAACAGGAATGAACTTCTTCCCATTATGAACCGCAAAGGTATGACCAATCATGTCAGGCACGACCGTCGATCGCCGTGACCACGTCTTGATCAGCTTTCGATCCTTCGTTTGATTCATCTGCTCGACTTTTTTAAGAAGATGGCCGTCAACAAAAGCGCCCTTACTAACTGATCTAGGCATTACGCACTCCTGACTTACGTCGGGCAATTATGAATTTATCGGTCTTCTTATTGTGCCGCGTCTTGTACCCCTTCGTGGGGAGCCCCCAGGGAGAAACTGGATGCGGATTGCCCTGACCAGACTTCCCCTCACCTCCACCGTGCGGATGGTCAACAGGATTCATGACAACGCCTCGAACGTGCGGCCGCTTCCCTTTCCAGCGAGTTCTCCCCGCCTTTCCGACGCTCACGTTCTCATGATCCACGTTTCCCACTTGCCCAACCGTTGCCATGCAGTGCCCTAAAACCCTTCGCATTTCTCCAGACTTCAAACGGACCTGCACATAGTCTCCATCACGGCCCATAACTTGAGCAAATCCACCAGCGCTTCGGATCAGCTGCCCACCCTTTCCAGCCTTCAATTCGATGTTATGGATCGTCGTTCCAAGCGGCATATTGACCAATGGCAAAGCATTTCCTGGCCTGATCTCAGCCTGTGGCCCAGACTGCACTTCATCATTAATGGAGAGTCCTACCGGCGCCAAAATATACCGCTTTTCTCCATCACGATATTTCAAAAGCGCGATCCTTGCCGAGCGATTCGGGTCATACTCAATTGCCGTAACCTTTGCAGAAACACCAACCTTATCTCGACGAAAAT
>NZ_JBUBKD010000005.1:0-48296 GCF_054902215.1 Nitrospira sp. CMX1
GTCCGGCCGCTGCAAAGATGTCCACGATCTCATCGGACACCACGGCCTTGGAAATGATCTGACGAATCGCGTGGTCGAGTTCTTCATCAGTCCTCTGTTCGCGCGCAGTGCTTTTCGCCAGCACTGCGCGCACTGCCTGGAAGAAACCCACATCATCTCGAATCCGGAATGTCTCTTCATGCGGCACAGCCAACGCAAAGGCTTGCGAGAGATCGTTCACGGCACGAAGGAGACGTGCTTTGCCATCCTGTTGCCTCAAGATATGTTCCTGCGCGGCAGGCAACACAGACAGCCGCTCTTGCGGCTTGCCGGTCAGCCAGGGCGACCAATCAAAGCCCGGCACCATGCCAGAAGGCATCCTATATGAACCAAAGAGGCCTCGGCAGATTTCATAGTGCTTTCGGAGCGCGTCAACGGCATCCGACTGATTAATTGCCGTTTTCCCAGTTCCGCCGCTTTCCGTGTAGACCGCAAGCGCCTGCTTGAGTTCGTCGGCAAGGCCGAGGTAATCCACGACGAGTCCACCAGGCTTATCTTTGAACACGCGGTTCACACGGGCGATCGTCTGCATCAGCCCATGTCCACGCATCGGCTTGTCGATGTACATGGTATGGAGACTCGGCGCGTCAAAGCCAGTCAGCCACATGTCACGAACAATGACGAGCCGAAAGGGATGTTTGGGTGTACGAAACTGGAGCGCCAAATCCTCGCGCCATTTTTTATTCCGGATATGGCCCTGCCACTCGATTGGATCAGACGCCGAGCCGGTCATGATGACCTTCATCGATCCCTGGTGATCCTCCTCAGCATGCCACTGAGGGCGCAGAGCTGCAATCTCTCGATACAGCTCCACACAGATCCGCCGGCTCATACAGACCACCATGGCCTTCCCATCCATGGCGGCCAGGCGATCTTCGAAGTGATCAACCAGGTCTCGCGCGATCAACTTGATTCGATTTTCCGACCCCACCACGGCTTCCAGCTGCGCCCACTTGGTCTTGAGCTTTTCTTTACGCTCGACTTCTTCCCCTTCCGTCGCCTCTTCAAACTTGGGGTCAATTTTGGGCCGCTCGGACGCCTTCAGTTCGAGCTTCGCCAGCCGGCTCTCGTAGTAGATGGGGACCGTTGCCTTATCGATGACCGCCCGCTGGATGTCGTAGATACTGATGTAGTCGCCAAAGACTGCTCTGGTATTGGCATCGATCTTTTCGATGGGTGTGCCGGTGAATCCGATAAACGAGGCGTTGGGCAACGCATCGCGCATATGACGGGCAAAACCATCGATAAAGTCATACTGGCTTCGATGAGCTTCGTCCGCGATCACCACGATGTTGCGGCGATCAGACAGCACGGGATGACGGTCGCCTCTTTCTTCCGGAAAGAACTTCTGAATCGTGGTGAACACCACGCCGCCGGATGCCACGCTCAACTTGGCCCACAAATCAGACCGGTCGGTTGCTTGAACTGGGTCCTGGCGAAGCAGATCACGACAGCGAGCGAAGGTGCCGAAAAGCTGATCGTCCAAGTCGTTGCGATCGGTCAGAACCACGATAGTTGGGTTCTCCATCGTTGGATGAAGGATGACTCGCCCGGCATAGAAGGCCATCGTAAGACTCTTCCCCGATCCCTGGGTATGCCACACCACTCCGACCCGACGATCACCTGGTTCACCACCCGGCTGATGGCCAGACGTGTATTGCCCCAAGGGCTCAGCGGCCCGATGCTCCGCCGCCTGTCGGGCAGCCCGCAAGGTTTCCTCAACCGCTACATTCACCGCATGGAACTGATGGTAGCCAGCCATCTTCTTGATCAACTTTCCATGGCCCTCGTCTTCGAAGACAATGAAATGCCGAACGAGATCAAGAAACCGTCGTTTCTCAAACACGCCTTCCAGGATGACTTGTAGCTCTGTGAGCGTCGATGGCGCGTCCTCACGCCCACCGATCGTACGCCAGGGCTTGAACCATTCCTTCCCAGCCCCAAGCGTCCCAATGCGAGCCTGGACACCGTCAGAGACAATCAGCGCCGCATTGGTGGTGAAGAAGGAAGGGATCTGGGCCTGGTAGGTTTGAAGTTGGTGGTAGGCACTCCAAATCGTCGCGTCTTCGTCCGCAGGGTTTTTCAGCTCAATCACGGCAAGCGGCAGGCCGTTTACAAAAATGACAACATCAGGGCGCCTCGTATGCTGGCCCTCAGAGACGGTGAACTGATTCACTGCAAGCCAGTCATTATTGGCAGGGACATCAAAATCGAGCACCCGCGCTTGTGCCCCTGCGATTGACCCATCCCTGCGGCGATACTCAACCGTGACCCCATCGACCAACATTCGGTGCATTGCACGGTTGCGCTCTATGAGCGACGGCACATCCACGCGAATGAGCTTGCGAAAGGCATCTTCCAGTGCTTCTGCCGGCAGCTCCGGATTCAGCCGGAAGAGGGATTCCCGTAACCGCCTCTCCAGAATTGTGTCGCGATAGTTGGGATCGCTGCGCTCAGCGCCGGGTTCACCTACCGCGATGTCCGAGCCGTGCAGCACGATGTAACCGAGCGCTTCAAGCCAAGCGAGGGCGGCGTCTTCGACAAGGGACTCGGAGAAACCCATCATCAGTGAAACCGCTCCTTGACGTACGCACTCATCTCGCTCATGGGCACCTCATGGGAGGCATTCCCATTGCGCACGTAGAACCTCTCGACCTTCTGACCATTCTTGTCCTTCGCAACAAGAACAATGGGATTGCTCGCTGGTTCAACGTCGACCTGACAGACTTCGCAGCCACCGATTTCGTGAAAGGCGATTTTTACTTTGCTAGCCACGAAGGCAACGCCCAGATGTTCATTGAGGAGATTGCGGAGATGCACTTCAAATCCGTCGCGGGTAGCGCCGCCAAGGGACAGATAGTCATGCTCGAGCCCAATCACATTCCCATCGTCATCCACACCAATCACGAGCGTTCCACCCTGTCCGTTGGCCAATGCAGCCACGGTCTTGACAATGACCTCCTCCATCTTCTTGCTAGTTTCGCCGCTTTTAAGGTCCCAGCGCAGCGTGGACTTGAATTCCAGTTCATCACTTTCTCCTTCTCGAATCAGGTCCTCGATTGTGGTGGGTGCTTCCGGCTCCTGCGTAAGTGTGATCCTATTCAGGAAATCGTTGATGTTGCTCGCAAGTAGCTCGCGCCTCTTCTCCAGGAACTCTTCGTATTTCGCTAGTTGCCACAGCTCGGATTCATCGGGGATGCACTGGAGCACGAGCGCCTTTGGGAACCGAGACTTTACGTCCGCCAGGTAGACGGAGGGCTCCATTGCTAGCTTCGACCGATTCGCAGTCTGAGTCAGAAGGGCTCGGTTTGTGAACTCCTGCGCGAGCGCATACTTCACCCGGTTGCCTTTGTCGTACCCGGCCTTCTTAAGGCGTGAATATGGGAAAATGTGGTCTAATTCAAGCTGGTACTTCTTGCCCATGTTCTTCCGCAGGCTTACACCGGTGGTCAGGCAGACGGCGCCACGACTTTTCAAATACCAGCGCACCATGCTGAACAGCGGGTGCTGAATGGCACGTCCGACGAACTCCATTGGCTGGACGGTAAGCGGACGCTCCTCTGCGATCACCTGCAGGAGGTCGTCAAAGGGCTGCTTACTCTCCGTGAGAATCCTCAAATCACGGTCGAGCTTCTGCGGCAACTGACTCACGTAGCGAACACGAATCTGGGAATAATAGAACCACTTCACCAACTTGCGGGTCTCCAAATCGTTCAGGTGCTTCCCTCGCTTGTCGAAGCAGTAGACGATGATCGGCACCAATGCGTAGGGCGAGCTGATCTCATGCACGTGATCCACGAACGCGCTAGTGCGCAGCAGATTCACAACGTAGTCCAGCACCTGTGAGTCAAGGCGTTGCCACGCGTCCAATAGCGCAGCTTTGTTCTCCTCGCCGTGCAACTTGCGCATGTCGGATCCCAGGTGGTGCAGGCAGCCGAGCAGAACATACATCAGGAAATCGAGTTGGAACGCGAAACCCTCTTGCTCAAGCTGTGACAGCTTCGCTTTGAAGAGATCACGCGCCTTTGGCCAATAGCCCGAGATCTGCGCAAGAGCAAGCTCAGCATCCGTCAGGGCGACACCGCTAGCGTTGACTTTATAGAAGATGTCTATCGCCTCGCGAATATTGGCTCTCACTGGGATGGTCTGCTCCGGAAAGTCGCGCTCCTTGATACGGGTGACGGCATTGATGTTGTCGTTAAGCTTTTTGAGTTCTTCCATCCCGAGAGTTCGCTTCAGCATCTCAAAGGAAGCCTGGAGGTCGAAGGCGCTCACCTTCCCCTGGAAGACATCCGTGACGTTCTGCCAGTACGGATCATTGTCCATTCGCGTCTTCATGTAGTACGACAGCTCAAGTGTCGCAAGGTTGACATAGAGGCCGCGCGTGTCATTCATGATTTCTGCTTGCGTGTAGTACGGCGGGATCTGGCCACGAATCAGCATGTAGAGCGTGGTCACGCGCTGTTGGCCATCCAGCAATAGGCGCACCGCACCTTGCTTCTCATTGTATTTGTGTGGCCCCTTCAGTTCCGGTGGGTTCGCCGTCTCCCAAGTGAGCATCGTTCCAGTCGGGTACTCTTTGATCAGGGAATCAACCAGCATCTTCGCGTCGTCCCTCTTCCACACGTACTCGCGCTGAAACGCTGGCACGAAGAGTTGCTTTTCGTCGATCTTGTCAAGAATAGTAGAAATCTTCATCGGACTCCCTTGCGAATAGCCTCTGCTTTGAGTTCGACCACGGCAATGTCCGGCCCGTGCAGCACCTGGTAACCCATCGCTGAGAGCCAGCCGAGGGCGGCGTCCTCAACCACCGATTCTGTGAAAGTTGTGACAGCCATTGCGATTTTAGGAATACCCCCCGCCACTGCAAACGACCAACTTATTTGGTAAGTACTCGTCCAGTTTCTTGTCATTAATAAAAGTTACTCCTGCATCGGTTAGGGCCTTTACGGTTGGCTCGCTATCTACTCTGGCTGCACGAACCTTTTCGGTAAACCAACCGCGCCGATTAGCCTCATACCCCAGTAACCAATGATCTTGGTGAAATTGGTGAAAGCAGTCTTCAACTAACCATGATTCCCACAGAGGTGACGTAAAATCCTCTGCAAAGACTTTGCGCTCCTTGGTTACCATGGCTGCGACTGCAACAAAGGCGTCATCCATTCCCGCGATCGCTCGCTGAGCATCCGCAGATAAAGTCAGACCGAGTTGTAGTGCCGTCCAAATACTCCAAAGTATTTCGCTGCCATGGCCAACCGGGGCGCTGCTCACTATCAGTGCTTCGACAGCCGTTCTTGCAATATCGCTGTTAGGCTCACGAGATGCGCGATGCTTGTGTAACAACAACACATCGGTCACAAATCTCAGGCAGCCGGGATCAAGCGCAACGCTTTGCCATAAGAGAATCTGGGCAATAGACCAGCACTTTGCTGTGGCTGTAACACCTTGAAGAGCTGCGATTGCATATCGAAGGACGCCTTCCAATGGATGTTCCTTTGCGAGCATGAAGGCGTGATTGAAGTAGTCTATCCACTGGGAATTGGTTCCACCAGTTAACGTCGGTATGTGACGTCGAAGTTCCGTAACATATCTACTTTCGAGCGATTCCGGCAGTTCAAGGATTCTCGTTTTGTTCCCGTTGAGCTGAAGTTCGTATTCATAGAGCATTGACTCAAGTCGAGCGAGCGCCGCCTCCGCGTCAGCCAACTTGTGGAAGTTAAACTCCATGTCGTCGATAAATCTAACACCACCCATGATGCGACACTCATCCTTCAGCCGCCTATCAATCGGTGCGAGAAGAAGCTCAGCCACACCCAAGGAAGTATCTGGCCCAATTGCGATGCCTTTTGTCTGACCCAATTGGCAGGCTTGCAGTTCCTTATCCAAAGCATTTTCCGCAAGACTCATGTCCTTGAAGGCAGCCTTAGCCACCTGCTTAGTATGAAGTGCCCATGAGATCGTATGTGTATAGACAGAAGGATAAAACTGCGAAATATCTGCACGCAGCAAGTATCGCGCACCGACTCTCGCGTTAGCTTTAGCGATGGCACGGTCAGGTGGTTCATTCGCTATACCGCGAGGTCCGCACGTTGAGACTTTTGGCAGGGTCTGTGAGTATGGCGATTTCTTCCATTCCGCCACCAGTGCCGCATTGTGTTTGTCAAAAACTGATGCTAGCCGGAAATAATTCGCAGGGTTGGGAACGGTCAGTCGTCGCCGCAAACCTCCGACTCTTGCAAGATTGTGGTGTGTTGGCTGTGTCCAATCTGCCTTATCCTTTGTTATGCTTGTGGGCAATTCATTAGTTGAACTTGAAAGGGCCGCGAACGATTCTGACCCGAAGAGCGGCGGTAACTCCCGTGGTAAGTACCCAAAAGCAAGCAGTGGTTTAAGCATTCATGGCCTCAGAGGCTGCGATGCGAATCTCGCCCGAGATGAGCTTCGGCAGTAACGTATCGCGCAGGGTTGCGAGCGTACGGGATTCGCGCTCGCTGTCGGCAATCTTCAGCATCATTGGTCCCGTATAGCGCGAGAACACCTCAAGTATGTCTTCATTGGGGCGTATAACCTGAGTGGCCGAAACAACTTCTGGTCGAACCGCCGGATACGCCCCACCGTCTGCAAAGTGAGCTAGCGCTTGGATGTTGTCGGCTGACGTGGCTGCGAGGTAGACGAACTCCGCGTACAGATCGCTTTGCGGTCTGAGCACGGCGAACCCAGTACTGCCCGTTAGCCCATCAACCAATATGAAAGCGTAGGAGCCGTTCCCCGGACGCACAGTACCCACGATCGTGTCCCGCGACCGCAATACTCGTTGCGCTCGGCTCGGCGCATCTTCATAAGCGCAGGTTGTCACCGACTGGATTCGCCCCCACTTTGTGTTCGAGAGATCGACGTAGTTGATAAGAACGGGGCGGGTCTCCTTCGACCAGGATTCGGAGTTCAAAGTTGAGAAGTCGGCGAGGGTACCCACTTCCCACCCCCTCGGAATCTCGCCCAGCTCCGAGTCCTCGAATGAATCCGGAAAGAGGTCGGCGAGGTGTTTGGGCAAGCCAGTGTCACGGCCTTGGGCTTTGGCGCGGACGGGGTCAAAGTCCACGAACCACGACTTGAACAGCGCCCGTGCCATCGCCTCCAGCGTCTCATTCATCCGTCGGTTCAACTCGATCTTGTCGTCCAGCGTGCCAAGGATGTGGGCGATGGCGCGTTGCGCAGCAATCTGTGGAAGCGTGATGTGCATACGCCGCTGGTCGGTAAGGCTGACGTACTCAGCCATATCAGTTTGCCCCGCAACGCCTTTGAACTGAGCGAAGAATTCACTCCCGTGCATCCAGTAATAGAGGAAACGCGATTGGATCAAGGATTGATCAAGCGAGCGCCAAAAGCAAAGCTGCGGCGAGTACACAAACCGCATCGTATCCTCACGAACGAAGGCGAAGCGGCCGACAGTACCCTTCGATGTGAAGACCACGTCACCAGGTTGACTCACCTTGTTGCCAACTCTTGAGAGAGCGTCACTTGGGAAGTGATCGGCTTCAGTAAACTGAAAGCCGTTGTTGATGTTGCCAGCACGAGCAAACGGCAGACCCGTTTGAGACAGTTCGCTATTCTTGGCGCGATATCCATCGCCTATCACGAGCTTTCCGTCGGCGAGCAGTTTGCTCACTTCATGACGCTGCCACTCCAAAGACACTCTCGTTTTGCCTTCCGGCTCTTTGGCCTCCTGCACCACCACATATTCCTTCTGGATGATCTCTCGGAAGCGTTCCGGCACGTCGTCCCAGACATGGAGGTCCACCGGAAAGGGCAGATTGCTTTCGGCAAGAGCTTCTTTGAGATCCGCCACCTGTGGGCGCTGTTCAGGGGTGGTGAAAGCGACGAGATCGAGGTCAGAATTGGGACGGGCGGTCCATTTCACGCGGGACCCATAGGCCCACACGACGACACCGGGCAAGAACCGGCGCAGGAGATCGTTCAGCTGGTTGCGCTGCTCTGTTGTAAGGTCTATCGCATCCGTCATTCCCACGTGGTGCCCGACATCGTCTGGTAGAGGCCGATGGCATCGTCAATGAAGTCGCCCATGAGGGCGAGGGTTTCTTCCGCCTTCTTTCCGCTATAGTCGTGAGCGGTGCTGGTGCGGGCATCCGCGTACTTCAGCCACTGTTCCACGGAAGAGGCAAAGAGATTGTTCTGTCCAGCCAGCTTCCACAACGGCTTGGGACTGTTGGGAACATCTGGCAAGCCAATTTCTTCGATGAGGTAGCGCTTGAGATCTTTCCATAGTGTGTCGTAACAAGTTTCAAATCGCTGAATGACGGATTCCGCGATCGCTTCACGATCGATCTCGGTCAGTTCGGGACGGCTCTGCGCCTGCTGGTGGTTAGCGTATTGCAGTTCCAGATGCTTGAGGGCTTTCTGAAGCTTGTCGTAATCAATCATGTCGCTCGTCCTTGTAATGCAAGTACCGCCGACTCCATCCGCTTACCCTCCATATCCCAACTCTTTTAAATTCTCGGCGATGGCAGCATCGAGCTTGGCAGATTCCTTCTGTTGCTCGCGTAGCGTCGCGGTGAGCCGCTTCATCTTTTCATCAAATGGCTCCCCGTCGTCCTCGACGGCCTCGGCACCGACGTAACGGCCGGGGGTCAGCACGTGGCCGTGCTTGCGGATATCTTCCAGCTTCGCCGCTTTGCAGAAGCCTGGAATGTCTTCGTAAGCCGTTCGCCCTTCGACATGTTCAGGACGAACGTCTTCTTTGTCACCGCGCCAGAGATGATAGGTGCCGGCGATCTTCCCGATATCCTCTTCACTAAGCTCTCTATGGACTCGGTCAATCAGCGTGCCCATCTTGCGCGCATCGATGAAGAGTGTCTCGCCTCGACGGTCACGGAAACCCTGCCCTGAGCCTGCCGAACGGGTTCCATTCTTCTTGTTGCGTGCGAGGAACCACAAGCACACCGGAATCTGGGTGGAGTAGAACAATTGCCCTGGGAGTGCCACCATACAATCGATCAGATCCGCCTCAATGATGTTTTTGCGAATCTCGCCTTCGTTGGATTGGTTGGACGACATGGAACCATTGGCCAACACAAACCCGGCGATTCCGGTCGGCGCAAGGTGGTGGATGAAGTGCTGCACCCAGGCGAAGTTGGCGTTACCGGCCGGCGGGGTGCCATAGACCCAGCGCTTGTCGTCCTTGAGCAGTTCGCCGCGCCAGTCGCTGTCATTGAAGGGCGGATTCGCGAGGACATAGTCAGCTTTGAGATCGGGATGTTTGTCGTTGTGGAACGTGTCACCGTGGGCAATTTGCGCGTCGATGCCACGGATGGCGAGATTCATTTTGGCCAGTCGCCAGGTCGTGTAATTGGACTCTTGTCCATAGATAGAGATGTCGCCCAACCTGCCGCTGTGTGCTTCAATGAATTTCTCGCTGCTCACGAACATGCCGCCCGAACCGCAGCAGGGGTCGTAGACTCTGCCTTTGTACGGAGCCAGCATCTCGACGAGGACACGGACCACGCGGGACGGCGTATAGAACTGCCCGCCCTTTTTCCCTTCGGCGCTGGCGAACTGCGAGAGAAAATACTCATAGACACGGCCAAGTGTGTCTTTTGCACGGTCGGCTGGAGCGCCCAATGCGATGTCGCTCACAAGATTGATCAACTGGCCAAGGCGCTGCTTATCGAGACCTGGGCGGGCATAGTCTTTCGGCAGCACTCCCTTGAGCGACGGATTGTCCCGCTCGATGGCCGTCATCGCATCATCGACGATCGTCCCGATCGTCGGTTGCGGCGCGCTGGCCTTTAGATGTGACCACCGAGCCTCTTTGGGTACCCAGAAGATCCTCGCGGCCTTATATTCGTCTGGGTCTTCCGGATCAGCGCCCTGCTTTTTCTGCGCTTCAAGTTCGGCGTGCTTGGCCTCAAACGCATCCGAGATGTATTTCAAAAAGATCAGACCAAGCACGACATGCTTGTACTCCGCCGCATCCATGTTATTGCGGAGTCCATCAGCCATCTGCCACAGCTTGGCCTCAAAGCCAAGATTGGCACCGGTGTCCTGCTTAGACGCTGTCTTTTCTTTTTTTGCCATTGCTCCCCTTACCCTGTCGATCATCCCATATGCGCTGGCCCCACTCAATAATCAGCTCAGATTCCTCCCGCTCGCCTGCCGTCTACCGTATTCACGAATATGGACGAATTTTTGCCGAAGGATACCCGTTTCCCTCCAAGAAATCACGTACCAAAGGGAAGTGATGAGGACGGAGTGTTAAGTAGAGTATAGTCCGACCTGCAGCAAACGGAGTTGCGTCGAATACCTTCAGGAAGTGGTCCTTGAGAAGGAGTGAGACAGGGTTTGGACCAGACCAGTCGGATCTCGACTGGAAACAACTGGACGTCGCGGAGATCAAACACCAGTCTGCTTTAAAACGCCGCCGGCATGGTCATCGCTGAGACAATGGCACTCGAGTGTGACTGCCGTGTGTACAGCTTGAATGCCCATTTAAAAAGGTTTCCGGGATATCTCGTTATCTTCCCGCCTCAGCCTGAGGATCCGTCCCGGAACGAGTCTGACCTACATCCAGCAGGATGGCAACGAGCATGTCACTCATGACGTTCACGCCCGAACGGGCACGGGCGATGATCCAGTCCATGGTCATGATGAGCGGAATCGCGGCCAGAATGACCTGGTCCGGCAGACCGGCGGCAGCAAGAACGAGGGGCAACACGATCATGCCGGCTTCGGGAATGCCGGCGACCCCGGCCCCGGCAATGATGGAGGCGACGACGATCACGATCTGCTTCGATAATGGTAGATCGTATCCAAGGGCATGGGCCAGGAACAGTGCCGCCATCGCTTCATAGAGCGTGATGCCGTCGTTATTGAGGTTCGTTCCGACACAGGCGGCCAGACGTGCCGATTGAGAAGAGACCTGCATGCGTTCGAGACAGCGAAGCGTGATCGGGACGGTCGCCAGACTGCTGTTACAGGAAAGCGCGGTCATGATGGCATCGGCCCCTTGGCCGATGTAGACGCTGGGAGATTTCTTTCCCACCAGCCATGCGACACAGGGATAGTAAAGCAGCGCATGCACCGCGAGACCGAGAAGCATGGCCGCAAGAAAAATCCACAGGGTCGCGAAGACTCCGATCCCGGATTTACCGACGACATTGGCCACCACGCCAAACACCGCGAACGGTACGACGAGGATCACCCACCAGAGCACCGTTACGAGCCATCCATAGATTCTCTCAATGGCCCAGGCGGTGGTATCCAGCAATCTGTAAGCCCCACCGACCCTCCTCTTCGCCCACCGCAACGTCAGGCCAAGCGCAAGGGCCAGCAGCACGACTCCGATGATGTTATTGCTCCCGAATGGATCAGCGATCGTTCGAGGAATGTAGGCCATCAGGTCTTCGAGGGGATGCGCCGATGCCGTCAAGGCCGGCTTCAACGTTGTACCTGGTACGACTTGGAGTAGTTCCTCGACATGACCTTGCCAGGATTTGCCGGGCTGCCAGAGATTCATGATGACCAGGCCGATCACCATGGCCACCGAGACGTTGACGAGGCAAATCATGAGGAGCTTCGCCCCCTGGCGCAGCGGTAAACTGGCACGGATCAGCGAATCCATGATCGCAAAGAAGATAAGTGGAACCGCAAGGGTTTTCAGCAACCAGACCACCCACAGTCCGAGTTTGCCCAGCTGTTCGTTGCGCAGACCGTTCAGGTAGGGTTCTTGTCCAAAGACCACGCCCAACGTGGCTCCGCACAGGACGGCGAGGAGGACTTGAGCATAGAGAGGAAATGTACTCGTGTGTGACATCGCGAACCTCAGGTCGTGGCAGCATACATGGATGTCCGCTCAAAATCATGTTTCTACGCAGAGGGCTCATGAGTCCTTCGCCGGAACGGCGGCGTTGGGAACGAGTGCCCTGCCTGGCTCTCGCCTAGGAGAAAAAGGTTAGGTCGGAATGTCTCGGTTGCCGTCGTAGGACGTGCGAGACTGGAAGGAGAATTTCACGACATCACCGTCACGAATCGGCGAGTCTTCCGAGCCGATCTTCTTATTGATGGTGATGAGCGCTTCTCGGTTCTGAATGAACGAACGCAGTCCGCCGAGTTGAGCCGGATGAGCCTCGATGAGTTGCTTCACGGTGGTCGTCCCTGAAACGGGAATTTCGAGCTCACTCTCATCAACAGCGGCTCGCAAGGTCTGACCGAAGATCTGTATGGATACCATCAGTGAGTCACCGGGCGAATCAGCCACATACGCTCAACCTGGAAGCGCGGCTACTATACACGATTCTGGAGCGTGACTCAGCTCTTCTCATGTTCACCGGCCCGATAGGCCTCCTGAAGCAGTTGCGCGACATGCTTCACCTGGACGGAATCGTCCACCCCATTCTTGAGCTGAATCATGCAGGCCGGACAGCTGGTGGCGACGACGTTCGCGCCGGTCTTTGTGATCGCACGTGTTTTCCGCTCAAAGATCTTCTGCGAGGTGTTATAGTCCTTGACGAGATAGGTCCCTGCCCCACCGGCGCAGCGGTCGGCATCCGGCATCTCTATAAAATTCACGCCGGGCAACGCCGACAACACCTGCCGTGGCTCCTTGGTCACCCCTGCCGCACGAAGATGGCAGGATGAATGGTAGGTCACACGTTGGGTGACGCCAGAACTCTTCGCCATGGGTGGATGCTGCGACGACCGAGCAACAAACTCTGAAATGTGGATGACCTTCTTGGCCAACTCTTCCGCTTGGAGCCGCTCAGGTCCGTCGGCAAAGAGCATGGGGTAATCTTTCAACATGAGGGTGCAGGAGGCGCACCCAGTCACGATACTGTCGTAGGAAGCAAACGACCGAAGGTTGAATTGCGCCCCATCGCGCGCAAGGTCGACATGGCCATAGGTTTGTACCGGCGTCCCTGAACAACGTTGTGGCGGGAGTGCAGGCTCGACTCCGTGCTTCTTCAAGACTTCGATGACGGCATCGCCCACTCCATCGTCGAAATAATTGGCCGCACAGCCGTGGAAATAGGCCACGGATCGAGTCGGAGAAGAGTCCGCTCCATCGGGAATCAAATGGGCATATCGCTCCCGCAACTGCCGTGGTGCCAATTTCGGCAACACAAGATCGTGCGGCAATCGTGCCGTCGGAGCCAGGCCCTTCATGATCGGCGTCGTCATCCGTTCCAACAGTCGTCTGACGACGGGCCGGTCCCAGAGATGCTGCGTGGCGCCCAGAAACCGCAAAACAGATTCAAAAACGGCGCCCTTCGCCTGAAGCGTAAAGATCCAGCCGGCCAGTCTGTTGGGGTGCTCCGCACGCTTCCGAAGAATCAGATCTGACACGTCTACTCCGGCCGGACAGATCGTGCGACAGGATTTACAGTTCAGACAGGCTTCCACAACGCGTTTGGAATTCAGATAACTGTAGTCCTTTGAAGTGACAATTTCGAACCAGCCGCGTGAGCTCATGTCTTCCGATTGAAAGACATCGTACACGGGACAGACCGCATTGCACTTGGCACAGGTCGCGCAAGACTTGGAGAGTCTCGTGTAATCAATGTGGTCGGTAAAGGAGGCGTTGCTCAGCTTAATGCCAGGATTCAGAACATTCCCCGGATCAAATACCCGTTTGACCTGAACAAAGAGGTCGTATAACTCCTCACCGAACATGGTTTTTACGAATTCCGCACGAATTCGACCATCGCCGTGCTCGCCGCAAATCGATCCACCGAACCGATTCAGCACGGTCGAATGAACCTCTCGATAGGCCTGCACCATTTTGTCGAAATCACCGCGATCGTTCACATCCAACAACGGCACGATGTGCGCATTGCCGTTGCCGATATGGCCGAAGATGGCCACCGGTACGTTTTGTCCTTCAAAAAATTCTTCTAAATAGCGGATCAAATCGCTGATGCGTTGAGCCGGAACGACCACATCATCGACGAAGTTGATCGGCTTCTTTTTTGGATCAAACCGATAGAGGGTTGGATAGAGGGCCTTCCGCGCTTTCCAGAGCTGCTCCCGCCGTTCCGCATCGAACGCCAACGTCGGGGCCGAGGCCAACCGATACGGACGGCAGATCACACCCAGGGCCTCGGCCTGCGCATGTAGACCAACCGCTCCTGAGTCGGCATCCAACTCAAGCAACAGTGTAGCCGCCGCATCCTGCGGAATGCCGTGTTGACCACGCCCGATCAAATTGAGCGTATTGGCATCCATGATTTCCAAGGCACTCGGTTGCAACGTCAGCAATTGCGGCACCGCCTCGCCGACTTCTTCAAGACTCCGGAAATGAATGAGCGCGGTCAACGTCGCAGCGGGCTTCTCAGCCAATGTGAGCGTCGCCTCACTCACGACTCCCAGTGTCCCTTCGCTCCCGACAAAGAGCTTCGGTAGGTCGAACAAGCCTTGGGCAAGCCCATCAGCAAGGCCAAACAGATTGTACCCGGAACTATTTTTACTGACCGTCGGCCGTTTTGCCGCGATAAGTTCAGCATGGGCTTGTGTCAGCACCAGCACGTCACGTAATGCCGGCACCATGGTCAGCACCCGTTCAAGAACGGGATCATCGAGTCCATACGCTCGTGCCTCGATCCATGTCGACGAGGTGAGACACAGACGGAGACTCCGCACATTGTCTTTGACGGATCCATATCGAAGGGTATGAGGTCCTGAGGAATTATTTGCAATCATGCCACCGAGCTTGCACATGTCGCCACTCGAGGGATCGGGACCGAACAGCAACCCCTGGGAGCTGAGTTGTTTGTTCAACTCCACCAGCACGATGCCCGGCTGGACCCTGGCCCAACGCTCCTCTCGATTGACTTCCAGAATGCGATTTAGACGTGAGACGTCGAGAATGATTCCTGAGCCGATCGCGGACCCTGTCAGATTCGTGCCGGCCGCACGAGGAGTGAGCGGAATCCCTCGTGACACGGCATACCTGATTGTCGCGGCCATGTCGTCTTCCGACTCCACAAGAACGACAGCCTTCGGCGGAATCCGATAGATGCTGGCATCCACCGCGTACGCCGTAATGGTCGGCACATCATCTTTGACTTTCGATGAGCCCAGAAGAGCGCGAAGATCGTTGGCGATGGCACGGGAATTGGTCGGCTGAATCAGGATGGAAGATGGCATGAGAACAACCCCATTCTAAACGGCGGGTCCGGAAAGGACAAGGCTGTTGTCGATTCAGAACGTAATCTCCTACAATGTGGGGGAAGACCAGCGAACATGGATCGACCGGCACTCTACATCACGCGTCTCCTCCCTCCACCGGTGCTCGAGGCGATTCCGCAGCAGTACCGATTGCTCACCAGCCCTTCGGATGATCCACCGACCGTCACGGAACTTCGGCAAGGATTTGCGGAAGCTGACGCCGTCATCTGCACACTGAGCGATCGCATCGACGCATCGCTCTTGTCCCACGCAACTCGACTGAAGATCATCGCCAACTATGCCGTGGGGTACAACAACATTGATGTGGTGGCCGCCGCACAGCGGGGCATCGTTGTCAGCAATACACCGGATGTATTGACGGAAGCGACGGCCGACCTGACCTGGGCCCTTCTTCTCGCCGTGGCGCGACGAGTGGCAGAAGGAGATCGCTGGGTTCGAACAGGCACGTGGCCGGGCTGGAGACCGACACAGATGCTCGGAGGTGAGGTCTCAGGCAAGACACTCGGGATCATCGGGATGGGACGCATCGGACAGGCCGTGGCTCGACGCGCGGTGGGATTTGGCATGCCCGTCATCTATGCTGGACGCCATGCCGTCGTGTCCCCACCCGGCGCCGCATGGACACAGCGATCTCTTCCCGAGGTGCTTTCAGAGTCCGACTTCCTCTCACTCCACGTCCCGCTCACTGATGCGACATACCATCTCATCGGCCGACAGCAATTGACCGCCATGAAACCGACTTCGTTCCTTCTTAATACTTCAAGAGGCCCGGTCATCGACGAAACCGCATTGGTCGCGGCACTCGAAGCCCGAACTATCGCAGGCGCTGGGCTGGACGTCTACGAGCAGGAACCGGTGGTCTCATCGAGGTTATTGACTCTTCCGAATGTGGTCCTGCTTCCACACCTGGGATCCGCCACCCTGGAGACTCGCGTTCGGATGGGACTGGTGTGCGTGAAAAATGTTGCTGCCGTCTTGGATGGGAGAACGGCGCCGAATCAAGTGCGCTAAGAAGAGGAGAACCACCACAAGAGTAGTTACGAAGCGTAGCGAAAACCGATATCCCCCCCTTGTTGTTTTCCCTTGAGTGCTGCCAAGCGCTGTGGAACATCGTGAAACGACGGAATCGCTTGAAAAGCACGCGCCGCCTTCTCCCACTGTTCTTGGGCTTCATAGAGAAGTCCCAACTGATACCGAATAGCTTGCCCTTTTGCTCCTTGACAGCGAGGATCGGCTAAGACGGCTTCGAGTCCCACTATCGCCTTGCTGAGCTGTTGTTCGTCCTTCAGGCAAATGGCTGTCATCAAGGCCGAATCGAGATAGAAGGGATCACTACCCATGGAGATACGGAATGCGCTCTGAGCTTCGTCGTACAACCCCATATTCTTATAGGCCACTCCCAATGCATAGTACGTCTCGTAGTCTGGCGGTGGCTCAGCTGGTTCCTTCGCCATGCCCTGCTGCATGGTGGCGGGAATGGCCGAAGTCCGTGCGCTACTTGACGATCGATCACTCGCAGACAGAGGCAAAGGAGGGACCGATGGCTGTGTCTCCTGGACCATCACGGGGGGAGCGACAATCGGAGCAGAGAAGGTCTGTTCTTCCTGCGGATCTGTATCCATGCCTGGTGCCGCACTGAGTACCGATGACTCGTCGTCCCTTGTAAAGATGTTGGCAGAACTCGAGACGGCATCCGGTTCAGCCCCTACGATCACAACCTCTTGTGTTTCTTGCTCTACCGGCTCTCTCTTTACGACAGCTGCTTGCTGATCGATAGACGCCTCTTCGATCCGAACGTCTTCCTGTTCCCCAGGAATTGTTCCCGTGGCCCCCTTCTTCACTCGTTCGGCCAATCGATTCACGAAGTCGGCATCGGTCGACAGGGTTTTCACCTTCTCAAAGAGTTCCTCGTGGAGGCTTTCCATCCCGGGCTCTGGATGAGCTAAGAGGACTTCGACCGCCTTGGCGTATTGAAAGGCAGCCTCTGCGTGGTTGCCTTTTTCTTCGTACAGTTCGCCATTCAGTTCCAACAACGGGACGGAGTTCGGCTCTACGACCAACACTTCCTGAATCAGTGATTCCGCAAGATCCAGATCGCGGGCCCGCAACGCCGCGCCGGCCAAAAAGCGATATTCTCCGACCGCGACTTGTACATCTCCCCGTTGTAGATGCAACCGAGCCAGGAGTTGGCAGACTTGCGGGTTGCCAGGTTCTCGCGTCAACAGCTGGTTCAGAATGGCTTCTGCGCCGTTGTACTGCTTTTCCGTAATGCGCCGAACCGCTTCGGCCAGTAGATCAACCGGCTCCGTGGGTTTCTGAGTCGGTGTGAATTTCAGGGTGGATGCAGAAGCGGTCGGTTTGACGGTTTTGGCTGATCCGTTTCCACCCTGCTTGAGGCTTTCGACAAATTGCGCTGCTTCGCTGTTCTGTGGATCAATTTTCAGGACGGCCAGATAAGCATCCTTCGCCTCATCATATCGTCCTTGCGCTGACTTTTCTCGACCCAACTGGAGATAGACCTTCGTCGCTTCATCCTGCTGATTCTCCTGAACACACAGTTCGGCGACGCGTTGCTGCGCGTTGAGGTTCGATGGGTCGTGCGTGATGATCTTTTTGTAAACTTCGAGGGCGTCCTTCCCACGGCGCTCTTTGAGGTAATACTTCCCGAGGGTGAGATAATCCTGCACGGCACTGCTGGTGAGGCCTCGTTCTACATTCAAATCCCCAAGATGACGGTAGACCTCATAACGTGTCGGATCACACTTGAGCACCTTCTTGAATGCCGCGATGGCCTTGAGGGTTGCTCCTTCCGCACGAAAGGCAGAAGCCGCCTGCAGATAGGCTGCAGCTGCATCGGCCGGCACATTCCGCTTTAAGTGCAAATCACCGATCGTATTGTGGATACTGCCGTCGGACGGATTGTCGTTAGCGAGTTTTTTCCACTCCGCGATCGCAGCCTCATACTGCCCTCGAGACGACAGCAGCTGAGCCTGTTGAAGGATACGGCCTCGATCCGGTGGCACAAACATGCCCTCCATATACGGAACAGCCAAACGCTAACAGCCCCAATGGGTTTTGTCTAGAAATTGAGGGAATTAGACAGGAATCTTGCTGTGGCAGAAGAGACGACTCCCCTTGTCTACGACCAGGAGAGCCAGTCCTTCTGCCCAACAAGGCGCACGAAGAAATGACTACGAAGCAGCAATGGCTGCCTTCAGCACATTGGCCGCTTGTGGGCCCTTGGCTCCTTGCACGATATCAAATTCAACGTTTTCACCCTCTTTGAGTGTCTTGAATCCATCTCCTTGTAATGCAGAGTAGTGAACGAACACATCGTCCCCATTATCCAACCGAATAAACCCAAACCCTTTTCGATCATTGAACCACTTCACCGTACCTTTTGTCTTCACGGACTCCTCCTTTTGTCAACAACGACGAATAGTTACGTAGCGCCTCCACCCATATTTTGCTCGATGAGAGCTGAAGAAGTAGGACGAACATGCACTCGGCTGGGAGATAGGGACGGGCACCTGAAGGAGTGATGAATCGCTCACAGAACCCATACATCTCTAGTAGGATCAAATTCGCGCTGCATGTAACATAGGGCGTATGCTCTGTCAAGAAAATCTTTCCTGACAAGATTTTCTCCTGTGTTTACAAGGGAGATAGACTCTCCTATAGTGTCTTCAATTTCTCCGTCTTTAGAAACTCTGTGATCTTACGCACGCTACTTGATCGTTACATCTTCACCGAGCTTCTTTCTCCGTTCGGGCTCAGCCTCGGCGCCCTTTGTTTTGTCATGCTGACCAGAGAACTCTTGCGTCTCGTCGAGCTCTTGGTTTCCAAAGGAGTCGGGATCTGGGCCGTACTCAAAGTGATTGCCATGCTGCTTCCCTCCGGACTCGTCCTCACGCTTCCCATTGCTGGGCTCATCGCCTCGGTGACCGCCTTTGGCCGGTTGTCCTTCGATAAAGAACTGATCGCCATGCGAGCGGCCGGCCTCAGCCTCGTGCGTTTGTCGCAACCCGTGGTCTTGTTTTCTGTCTGCGTCTTTACCTTGACGTTGATCTTGTCTCAGTGGGGACAGCCCTGGAGTTCACTCAATCTCAAGAAGGTGGCGCTCAATCTGTTGAAAGATCAACTCGCGCTGGCCCTCGAACGCGGGACCTTCAACGAACCGATCCCCAATATGATGATCTATGTTCCAGAAGGTGAACAGGGACGCCCGGCGCCCGGCATCTTCATCTCGGATGAACGTCTCCCCAATGAGCCACGTGTCATTGTGGCGGAACACTATCGTATCTTTATGGATGCTGAACATGACCACGTCGCACTGCAATTGGAGAACGGCATGATTCATAGCCGTCCGCCTCAGATCGATCAGTCTCAACAGATTGCCTTTTCCAGCTACGACATCAAGATCAATCTGAACCTCAGCAGTTACGCGGCGACTGAGGAACGCCCCTCGTACGACCAAATCATGGCACGCCTCGCTGAAACCGACGGCAAAGATGCCGGCGCACTCCGGCGCATGATGGAATACTATCGAGACTTGGCCTTCCCCACGGCCTCCTTTGTCTTTTGCCTCCTTGGCGTCCCGGTTGGGATCGTGTCGAAACGATCCGGTCGTATCGGTGGCTTCGCTGTCGGTGTCGGTATCATCATCGCATTCTACATCCTGAACGTTGGATGCGATTTTCTGGTGACAGCCCTCATCCTTCATCCGTTCTGGGGGGCGTGGCTGCCCAACGTGATCTTTATGATTGTCACCCTCATGATGTTCTACCGGGTAAGCAGGCAGTAGCACGATGACGATTCTGTTCCGGTATATCCTGCGCGAGTATGCGAAAATTTTCGGTATGTGTTTTTCTGGTTTGGTGACGATCTATGTGGTCATCGATTTTTTTGAGAAAGTCCGCCGATTTCTTCGCTATGAATCCGGCATCCTGCCGATTCTGTTGTACTTCACACTGAAGATTCCCTCGATTTCTTTCCAGGTCGCCCCTTTTGCCGTGCTCGTCGCCACCCTGCTGACGCTTGGTCTGCTCTCCCGCAGCAATGAAATCACGGCCCTGCGAAGCTGTGGAGTGAGCCTGCTCTGGATGTCTTCTCCTTTTCTCCTCTTCGCCGGCAGCATGTCAGTGGTCCTTCTCAGTTTCAGCTCAACGATTATCCCGCTCGCCTCCGAAAAGGCCGAAGAGGTTCGTGCCATCCAGATCGAACAGAAACCGGCACCCGTCACCATTAAAGCCGTTCAACCATGGGCTCGCATCAGTACCAACAGCCTCATGAAGGTAGCGGAAATCGATGCCGCGGGCAAAACCTTGCGCGGGATACGCATTTTTTACTTTCGCCCGCCCTTCCAGCTCGACCGAATTACAGAGGCTGAGGAAGCTCGCTATGCGACTGACGGTTGGGTGCTTCGGAATGGGCATCACCGCCAATTTCACTCGAGCGAGAATGTCGAGCTTGCTCGGTTCTCGGAACAGCCCATCAATATTCCGTTGATTCCCGACGATTTCACGAGTTCACTCGTAGGAAACTCAGAAACGATGACCTTCCGGGACATTCACAACTACCTAGAACGGTTTCGCCATGAAGGATTCACCTTTTCCCGGTTGCTCACAGACTACCACGATCGTATGGCGCTGCCCTTGGTCACAGTCGTGATGGTCCTCATCGGCATTGCGCTGAGTCTGCGGCGAAGCGGTGTCCGTGGCGGGAATATGACGGTGGGAATCGGACAAGCCTTCATTGTGGGATTTTGCTATTGGACCACGCATTCCGTTGCCATTGCGCTAGGACGAGGAGGAGCTCTGGCACCCATCGTAGCCGGCTGGATGGCGAATGCCCTGTTCCTGAGCTTCGGTCTGTATTTGTTGCTAAAAGTTCGCCATTAGACATCCGTTTCTTAGTTGACTGTCCACCGGTCTTCCGGTAAGAAAGGCGCCGTGGCGCCACCATAAGGAGGAAGAAGCATGGCCTCACGTGTTGTGATCACAGGTCTTGGGGTGATATCTCCGATCGGAATTGGCGTCAGCGAATTCTGGAAGTCGGCTCTGACTGGTCGATCGGGAGTGACCGCCATTCCGTCCTTAGGGTGGGTCCCCATGTCGGACTACCGTTCTCGGGTCGCCGGCCAGGTCCACAATTTCTCACCGGAGCAATACCTGACCACCACCCAAGCCAGTCGTGTCGATCGTTATGCGCAGTTTGCGTTAGTCGCAGCCAAGGAAGCAGTGGCCGACGCCGACCTCAATATGGCGAAGGAACGCCCTCACCGCGTTGGCGTCATCGTCGGAGCGGGTATGGGCGGGATGGTCATGGGCGAGCGTGAGATTACGCAGCTCTTTAAAACCCAACGCCCCCATCGCGTGCATCCCAATTTTATTCCCACCATTACCCTCAATTCCGCCTCAGGGATTGTCGCCATGGCGCATGGCGCAAAAGGCCCTAACCTCACGATCTCGACGGCCTGCTCGTCCAGTGCTCATGCTCTCGGCCAAGCACTCCACTGCATCCGCACCGGTCAGGCCGATGTCGTCATTGCCGCTGGTGCCGATGCCAGTATTACCCCGCTGGTCTTTGCGGGATTCTGCTCGCTGCGCGCGCTGTCCAGTGAATTCAACGATGCCCCTGAACGCGCGTCACGACCTTTCGACCGACGTCGAGATGGTTTCGTCATGGGTGAGGGAGCAGCCGCATTAATCGTGGAATCCTTGGCGCATGCCAAGAAACGGAAGGCCAGAATCTATGCCGAGATCGTTGGATATGCGGCAACGAGTGAAGCCTACCATATGGTGATTCCTCAGGAGGATGGGCAGGAGATCAGCATGACGATGAAGATCGGGCTGGAGTCAGCCGGGATCGGCTCCGATCAGGTGGACTACATCAATGCCCATGCGACATCGACGACGATCGGAGATGCCGTTGAGACAAAGGCCATCCGAAACCTGTTCAAGAGTCGTGCAGATAAGATCGCCATCAATGCCACAAAATCGCTCGTCGGCCATACCCTCGGCGCAGCCGGCGCCATCGGGGCCGTAGCCACAACGCTCGCAATCCATACCGGGCAGATTCACCCGACAGCCAACTATGAGGACCCTGACCCGGACTGTGAGCTGGACGGCATTCGCCGCACCATTCAAGAACGAAAGATTCGGTATGCCCTCCTCAATGCGTTCGGTTTCGGCAGCAACAATGCCACCGTGGTCTTTAAGAAGTTTGTGGCGTGAGTAATGATTGATTGATCGTGAGGCACCTCCTCGTAGGCGTCGCTGCGAAGGGCCTCATTCCACTTGTGAAGGAGTATTCATAATGACTGAACGGATCGACCCCGCGATCACTGAAAAAATCGTGCATGCCTTGGCTACTTACCTGAAGCGGGATCCCGCATCGATCACGGAGAGCCACCACCTTCGAGATGATCTGGGACTCGACTCAGTCGCGGTTATTGAGTTGCTGTTCGAAATCGAAGAACGATTCAAACTTCAAATTCCGGATCAGGATCTTCCTGGACTCAGTACCGTTGGATCAGTTGCCGCCTATGTCCAAAGACGGTTGGCTGAACCGCCATCCACTCCCCAATCGGAAGCACCAATACCAGCAGCAAAGCCCGCCAAAGCAGCTCCGAAGAAACCGGTCTCGAAAAAGACAAGTTCTACAAAAGCCACCTCGAAAAAACCGTCGTCGGCAAAATCCGTCTCGGCGAAGCCCAAACCTCTCGCCGCGAAGAAACCCAAGGTGGCATTGAGCTCAAAGACGAAGAAGAAGGGGACAACACGATGAGTAGGCCTCAACTCCCCACACCACTCACGCTCGCCCAAATCCATGAAGTCGTTGGAGGGACCGTTCACGGCGACCTCCAGACACAAGTCTCGGCGCTCACAAGTCTCAGCCAAGCGAACTCCTGCGCCTTGTCCTTCGTGACCAATGACAAGATGGCCAAAGCCGCGGCGAACGTGCAGGTTGCAGCTCTTCTGATCCATCGCCATCAACCGGATCTCCCTATTCCTCAAATCGTGGTCGACAATCCCATGTTGGCATTTGCGCGGGTTGCACAGAAGTTTTTCGTGCAGACCCCGCCGCCCAGAGGCATTGCCGAACAGGTCATGCAAGGAGCTGATGTACGAATAGGAGCTGACCCATCTATCTGGCCGTTTGTGACACTGGGCGACCGCGTGACGATTGGCAATCGCGTGACCCTCTATCCGGGGGTCTTTGTCGGGGCAGACTCAACGATTGGGGATGATTGTGTGCTCTTTCCCAATGTCGTGGTCCGCGAAGGTTGTTCTCTTGGCGCTCGTGTGATCGTCCACAGCGGCACAGTCATCGGAGCCGATGGGTTCGGCTATATCCAGCATCAAGGCCGACACCACAAAATTCCTCAACTCGGCGGCGTCGTCATTGAGGACGATGTAGAGTTAGGAGCGAATGTCACGATCGACCGTGCCACATTCGGCCATACTCTGGTGAAGCAGGGAACCAAAGTCGATAATCTGGTCCAAATCGCCCACAACGTTACGGTAGGGGAGCACTGCATTCTTGTCGCACAAGTGGGGATCGCTGGGAGCACGATTATCGGCCGGCATGTCATGATCGGCGGACAAGCCGGACTCGCCGATCATCTTACGATTGGTGATCAAGTGATGATTGCGGCCAAATCCGGCGTCAATCGCAGCATTGAATCAAACCAAGTCGTCGGTGGGATACCCGCGATGCCACGTGACAAGGCCTTAAGAATTCAGGGTGGGATCTCTCAGCTTCCAGAGACACGAGAGACCGTCCGTAACCTCGAACAGCGGGTCGCGGCCCTGGAACGCCAAGCGCACACGGCATCACGACGAACGTCTGGATCAAAGAATCGTCGTACGTGACGATTCACCTCGCATCACTTTGCGACGGTAATAACTCTCCGCCAAAGGAACATCTTGGCCCAATAGAACCCCGCCCATGGCATGAGCAGGGCGGGAATCATGTGCACGCGTCCGTATGAGAAAGCGGCAATCGCACTTCCTACAAGCAGCAAAATGCCCAAGCTATAGGCTAACGGAATCAGTTGGCGCCCTGCATGTTCAATCTCCGGTGCCGAGGGCTGTTTCTTCAGTTTCCCCTTCTGTCTGTTCAAACCGTCCCGCATCCGTGCAGCTAGAACCTCGGGGAACTCTCGAAGAAGATACCGCTGGTACAGCGTTTGTGCCGCCCCCAAGCCTATGCCTGAAAGGAATAAGCCTGAACTCTGATAAAACGTATCCCACGTGTAACTCTCACTTCCGAGCAACTGGTAGCCCAACCCGCCAACGCTCCCGACTAAGCAAACCAGGCCGAGAAAGCCTGATGGAAACAGAATGTACGTCTTCACATACTCAAGCGCCTGTTGCGTCGTTTGCTGCGGATGGTGAACGGTAATAAGTTTTGGCACGCAATTCCCCTTCTCGTTCATGAATTAATCCGTCATGGTGTGAGCATTATAACGATCTCGCACTTCCCAGAAAAGTGGCGACCAGGCTCCTCACTCAGCGGACATATTCTCGTGGCTTCCTTCGTTTTTCTCAGACACAGCCGCGCAATTGCGCTATGTCATGGACATTCTTCATCTTTTGTCCGATTCCCCGTCTGAGTCAGGTTTACAGGCCTACATCTGTCCGAATACCGCGTTGACAGTCAAGTCAGACATGGAGGCTTTCCCCTGCTGTGCCACGGGAAGGATCGTAAGAGAACTATGCTCGAAAAGGAAAGGGATTGGCGAACGTGACGGACGAGCTGATTGCGACTTGATTAAGAATGACGCTTTTCGGTTTCAACGGCTTCTTGAAGAGTTGATACGATCGCATCAAGACTCTCAAGTAGGGCTGTAAAATGATCAGAAACCTCTGTCGCAGTCGTAGACAGAGGTGGCCTGGACAGGCTCACTTCTTCCTGAACCTGTCCAGCAACAGGCGACTTGAGCGTCTCCACGACCGTAATCAACGGAGTGAGGCTCAGATCCAGCTCACGAGGTTGAACACCCGCTCCTCGATCTAGCTCATTCACTCTCACGACTGGACGAAGGGGATAGCGGCTATTAATTTTCACCACGACTCCGACATCCCCAGTGGTAAGCCGAACGGTAGTTCCAACCGGATACACCGACAACTGTTCAACCAGCGCTTTAAGAATCTCTCGTGGGAAGGTGGCCCGTTCAGCGACAAGCAGTTCCTTCATGGCTTCATGCGGAAACAGCCTGGGACGATACGGACGCTCACTCACTAAGGCATCAAACACATCGACAAGTCCGCAGATTTGGGCCATCTCGTCAATCTGTCTTCCCTTGAGGCCTTGGGGATATCCCTGTCCGTTCCATCGCTCATGCGCCTGACGTGTCACTTGTGCCAACCATTGAAAGGCAGGATCACATGCGAGGATGATTTCGTACCCACGCTCCGGGTGCTGTTCGATCAGAGTCCGCTCCTCTGGCGTGAGTCGCCCCCTTTTGTTCAGCAGCGAAGCGGGCACAGAAAATAACCCAATATCATGAACAAGCCCGGCAAGTGCCAAGCGATGCAGGTCTTCTCCATAGTACCCCAATCCAATCCCAACTCGTGTACCCAAGATGGCGACATTCAGGAGGTTGGTCAGGAGTGGCGAACCCGGTGGCCCAGACAACGCTTCAACCACAAGTTCATCCGTCTTGTGCAGCGACGCCACCACGTCTGATGCAAGCACTTCAAGGCTTCGGATCGAAACCATATGCCGTCCTTGCACAGCGACCGCTGCTTCATCCAAGGTTTGAATCGCTCTCTCATACCATGCTGTCACGACGACACTCCTGCACCGAGAACAACTCGCTTGTGCTGGTCACTCGTACGCGTGCCTGACCACTGCCTACTGCGTCCGCAGATAACGCAATGCCCAACGTCCATGCTTAATCAGAAGACACCTGGCCGAGAGTTTTAACCTGGTCAGGGGAATACCACACCTTGGATGGCTAACCGTTCGACTCGCCCACTCTCTACCCACGCTTCAACGGCTTTCACACACTGGGCCAGACGCAACAGAACAGCCTCGATGCTCCGCGATGAGATCGCAACACGTTGTTGCAATACAATCCCAAGAAAACTATGCAGACCCATAAAGAATGTCACGGCTTGTGACGCATTCACCTGCTGAGCAGCCGACCACACCTGTGCGACGCGCTCCACGGCCATCAGCAGGTCACCTGAAGATACGGCAGCTGAGGTAGCACCCGATATGAGCGAACGGAGCACCCCTGCCAGATGACGCTCCTGCTGTTGAACAAGGGTGAGGAAGACTTGATCTCCCTCGGCCGACCGATCAAGAAATTCCTGAATTGACGAGACCTGGTAGTGTTCCATGCCACGCTGGATGAGGGCCTCGGCTTGAGCCACAATCGTCTGAATAAGATTTCTCGACACCGATTGTGATGAGCTGACTTTCATCTGAAGCCCCTGGAGCAGGGTCACCAGCTCTTTGGTCGGAACTGTCGGTGAAAGATTCTGTTCAGTCGTCTGTGGGGGCACCGCCTCGAACGCCACTCCTGTCGCACGAGTCAGGGCTCCGTGGATATGCCCGAGTTGCTTACATAGTGCGACAAAGTCGTTGACAGAAATTCTGGTGGAAGGATCTTGCAGGACTTCAATAAGCGGAAGGGCGGAAAAACTTGCACGTTCGACATCAGCAAGATGGACGGTCGCTGCTGACCCCCCAAGATTGGTAATCCCAACCTTGATCGTCTGAGCCAGCAGACGATGCCGGTCGGATTCCGGTGCCTGTTGGAGTTCATCCAGTGCCACATGAATCTGCTGAAGCCATTCATGAGCCTCTTGCACAAAGAGTTCAACCAGCTCTTTCTGGAACCCATCTTCCGCTTCAACAGGCATGAGTGTCGGTCCTTCACTACCGCTCGAGCCACATGAGGGCTCCGGTTATCCGCCTTACGGCTGTCCTTTTCTGCTTCCTAGCTGAGACGCTAATCCTGCGATCTCACCCAGTTTTCTCACCATTTCCTCAAATCGTTTCGTCGCACTTTCAGCAGATTGCTCTGCCTCCACTGCCCGTTGTGTCAATCCCTCATTGCGTTCACGTTCAGAGGCAAGAAGTCCCTCCAGCGCCTGGATTCTGGCAGCCGTTGTTTCCAATTCGTGTATTCGTTCCGCTGTTTCAGTCCTGCTCTTCCGTTCGGTCAAGAGCTCGGCCTGGAGGGATGCACGTGCATGTTGAAGCTCCAAGATCTGCTGCTGATCATTCGCCAACCGCGCTTCTGTCTCTTTCACTTTTGCCGAAATACCTTCCAAATCGGCAAGTTGTTGGACGAGTTGTTCGGCAGCCGCCCGTTCAGTGTCCAAGGATGATTCCAATTCTTCCACCCGGCCGGAGAGTGTCTGCGCATTCACCATGGCCTGTTTCAGTGAGTTGACAACGTCCTGTTCAGACTTGACCGCAGCTTCCAGCTCAGGAATTCTCGCAATTTGCTGCTCAAGCATGGTCAGCTTCTGCTGCAGGCTGCTGACTCGCTGACGTTCCATCGTCAGCTGAGACTCATTTTCCTTGGCTCGCGCAAGTTGTGTTGTAAGGTCTGCTACCCGCTTCGTTAGCTCTTCCGAACGCGTACGTTCTACCTGTAGCTGACGTTCAAACTCATTAATCTGACCCGTCTCCTGAGGCCCACTCTGGAGGGAATCTCCCAAGGCAGGAAGAATATTTTCCGGTGCTGCTTCTTGAGCAGAATGAGGAGAACTAGGAGCAGGATGTGACGCCTCTTGTTGTTTCGCAAGAAGCTCGAAGACTCGATCTTTAAGCGAGGTACCTTGGAAGGGTTTCTTCAAAACCCCATTGGCTCGACAGGACTCCGCCTGCCTGGTTACTTCGTCATTCACGATACCTGAAATCAGAAGCACAGGCGTCGTTGCAAGCGCAGGCTGTCCACGGACAAATGCACATACTTCATACCCGCTCTTATCCGGCATGATGACATCTGACACCACCACGTCGGGCCGTTCCTTCGCAAGATAGGCTAAGGCCTCTTCTCCGTTTGCAGCAAGCATGACACTAAAGCCAGCTTCCGCTAACAGGCGTTCCGCCACTTTTCGCACTGCAATGCTGTCATCCGCGATTAAGATCTTCGGCATGCTTGCACCTTTCCTTCGTCCAACCACCGACGGGCATGATCACGAGCCCATCCCCAATCTGGACACCGAAAGAATCGGAATCTCATCAAGGCCATTGGCATAACTTCCCTCGGCTGGCAAATCCGTGCCGCGATACGTCTGAATCATCGAGTGGTCAATAGTGTGTAGAACTGGAATCGCTTCGTCGATACACAGCGCCATGTCGCCCAAGGGATGTTTCACTCTCAAACACAATGGGTGGCTCCCCTGTACCGCACATTGAAGCAGTGCAGCCAGATCAAAAACCGGTAGTACCGCATGATCAAGACGAACAACTGCCGTGAAAAAAGGGGTTTGCCCTGACACCGGAATCGGCTGAGTCCATCCTGAAATCTCCGTCACGTCCAAAGTCTTCACTGCTAACTGTCTTCCTCCTACCCAAAACACCACCACATGCCATGAATGAGAGGCTCCGTGGTGCTGAGACTTTCCACCTGTTCTCAGCATCTCTGGCTCTTGCTCTCCACAGCTCCCTGCACAGCAGCAAGAGGCATCATTCCGCCTCGATCAGTTCTCGAGGTGACTCCCTGGATCTGGTCTTCGAGTACCCAGGTAATATTCAGAACGAGTGCCACACTGCGGACGAACGGGATCATGCCAAGGTACCATCGTTGTTCTGGCCCACGGAACTGAGCAGGCAGAGGCAGAATATGGGATCGCTGGATCTCGAGCATGCCATGAACCTTCTCAACTCGCACACTCCCGTGACGCCCATCCTTGGCAAGAAGCACCGTGCTTGTACCATCCCCGATTCCCTCGCTCGGCAGATTGAGTCGCATGGTGAGATTGACGACGTTATAGACCCTTCCTGATACAACTGGATCGCGAAAGGGGCTTACTTCTTCATTGGTCAGGACACCTTGAATCGATTCGGCATCGAACGCCAGATATCGTCCGCCAATTGTTGTGATAAGAAAACGTCGTGACGAAGTGGGGCTGGATGTCAAATTCTCCTTCTTCGTCAGAACACTCATACCAATGTCCTTCCGTTCATTTTCTGCAAGAAACCCTATTTCGTCAATCAATACAAAGCTTTCCGCAATGCTACTTGCGAAGAACTGAAGTTCGCCCAACCCATCGTTCAATCTCTTGCAGCAAAACCCGTTCTTCCACAGGCTTCGTAATGTAGGCCGTTGCCCCAATGTTAATCGCCATGTGGTGGTGTTTCTCACCAGCCCTGGTCGTCATGACCAATACAGGCGTGTCCTTAGTATCTGGTCGGCTTCTGAGTGCCTGAACAACCTCGAATCCATTGAGTTTCGGCATCTCGAGATCCGTAATGATCAGCGAGTATCGCGCGGTGGCGGCTTTTCGGAAACCATCCTCTCCATCAACCGCTGTGTCAACCTGATAGCCTGCCGACTCCAACATCTTGCCCACGAACTTGCGGATACTCAATGAGTCATCCACCAACAGCAACCGGACATCGTGTGTCCCCTCCACCGTCGACTCGAGTGATGGAACATCCTGAGCATGACGGTCCTTGCGCGAGGATGTCATCATCGCAACCGAGATCTTGGCCTCTTGTGAGAACAAGCGCGATGGGTCAATCACAAGAACGATGCGTCCCTCTGGATCGATCGTGGCACCTCCGAAAACCGACCGCTCGAACGGTTTCAGTTTTCCGAGCGATTTGATCACGATTTCTTGTCGGCCCAATAGCTCATCGACCGCTAGCCCAATAGAACCGGTGGCCATTCTAACAATGACGATGGGCATCGTTTCATCTATCAGAGCTTGTTCGCGATGCAACAGATGGCGCAATGAATGAACCGGGATCGTCTGGTCCTCAACCTGCAAGAACGTCTGATGAGTCTGCTGTTGCAGGGAGGACACTGTTGGAATAGTTACTTCCACGATGCCTGCCAACGGAATTGCATATCGTTCGGTACCTGCACGTACCAATAAAGCCGTCGCAATGAGCAGAGTGAGCGGGATATGGAGCGTAAATTTCGTTCCAGCTCCAGGCTCCGACTCCACATCGATATGCCCATTCATGCTTGTAATAGCCTGTTTGACAACGTCAAGCCCGACCCCCCGACCAGCTTGATCTCCTACTTGCTCGGCAGTGGAGAACCCTGGAAGAAAAATCAGCTGCAGCGCTTGCGTATCCGACATCGAAGCCATGTGATCAGATTGAACCAATCCCATCTTGACGGCTTTTGCGCGTATTTTCTTCAAGTCCATACCTGCCCCGTCATCCTCAACTTCAATGATGACGGAGTTACCTCGATGACTCGCGTGCAAATAGATGGTCCCGACGGCTGGTTTCCCCTTTGCAATTCGTTCGACAGATGGTTCGATACCGTGATAAACGGCATTTCGGACGAGGTGCACAAGAGGATCGACCAAGCGCTCCACAACACCGGTATCGACCTCAGTCTGTTCACCGGAGGTTACAAGGGAGACATCTTTATTCAAGGCATGTGCCGTCTCACGAATCGTTCGACGAAATCTTGTAAAAGGGGTGCCTATGGGGACCATCCGGGCACGGGCAATTTCGTCTCTCATCAACAGCGTCAGCTGTTGCAGCTGGCTCATGTCATCATGCGCACTGCGGATGGATCCATCAAGCTGCAGCATCGACTCGCTGATGTCATCCGTGATCTCTCCGATGCGCCGAGCCAGGATGTTGAAGTCATCGTACTTGTCCAGCTCGAGGTTCCCGAAATCTCCAAGCCCACTCATTCCCTGAATGGCGGGTTCTAAATGGTGACTTGGTGTTTCCTGATAAGTAAACATATGCTTGTCCGCGAATGTCTGGATGGAATCTCCTAACCGAGCTTTGAACACCAAGACTTGCTGAGACAGTTGCTCCAACACCCGCAACCGTTGCTCGAGCCGACCACGTCCGATGACCAGCTCGCCTACGAGATTCATGAGCCGCTCTAATCGAGCATGGCTGACACGGATGACATCACGGCTCTCGACTATGCCACTGGCTCCACGGTCTTGCCTCTGTGGCTCACTCGTTACGGCAATCTGGTTCTTTGACGCACTCGGCACCTGATCTGATGACCTTAAGGTGACGGCGTCGATGCTGGGACTCTGTGCGAGGTATTTCAACTCAGATTGGACTGCTTCGAATCGTTGTTTCGTGAGAACCGCGGAACCCAGATCCCCTTGTATGAGGGCTCGAACCGCATCAACGGAACGCAACATCACATCCGTATGCCCAGGCAACACAATGAGCCGCTCATCACGCACAGCCCCCATGAAATCTTCAACGTAATGGATGAGATCACCAATCGCTCTGAATCCCACAGTATAGGCTGAACCTTTCAGCGTATGGGCGGTGCGAAACAGCTGATTGATAAGTTCTCGGTTGTGAGGATCTTTCTCAAGCCTCAAGAGGTCGGCTTCTAGCGTTTCCAGATACTCTTGCGCCTCAGGCACAAAATACGACTGAACGTCAGCCTCCAGGTTTGGAAACAAATACCTATCAGGCCTCTCACCCTGGGAAGGCACATCGGAGATCTCTGTCCCACTTAGAACGGGTACTCTTTTGGTTGCCACACGTGGCTGCTGAGCCGTGGTACGGTTATCTTGCCTCCCACTCATGTGCGTCAGAACGTGCATAAGGTGAGGAACGCTGTGTTGTAGTGATTCACGCTGTGCGGGATCGCGATGCAGAATGCGTCGGATCATGCCAGATGCCTTGGACATCGCATCAAGCAAATCGTCAGTGAGTGAAAGATGTTGCTCGCGAATCGCCATCAGGCATTCTTCCATCGGATGCGCGACATCCCCAATGATCTGGAACGCCACGGTGTAGGCCGACCCCTTGAGCGTGTGCGTGGCTCGGAAAAGCTTATCGATCGCCTCACGATCATCCTTATTCCGTCGGAGAGCCTTGATCAGATCATCAATGGCAGTAAGGTATCCATCGGCCTCCGGTTGAAAATAGGCCAGTACTTCATTGTCAAGTTCAGGAACGAGATACTCCATACCGAGAGGAGATCCCTCCTGATGAGCATCACCCGGCTCATGGTGTGAGGCGAGACAGCGTTCAACCAGACGCTCATCCTCATTCTCACCTTGACTAATGGATCGAACAAGAGACTGAATAGTTTGAGTCAGCGTTCGCATATAGCCCACAATCTGTGGCCATTGCTCAGGAAGGAAGCCGGGAGCCTGCTCAAGTAAGGTTTCTAAACGTTCAGCCAACCGTGCGACTCCCTTGTAACCATACAGAGCCGCCGCTCCACGAATACGATGGGCAACTATGAACTGTACGCTTAATGGCTGTGGCGCGGGAATACTATCAGCGGATGAGCGTAACGCCTCAGTTAAGACGGCCATCCCATCCAATGCTTCCATGACGAAAATGTCGATGAGATTTTTCCGGTCAAAGTCAGAACTCATTCTTGCCTTTTATCCCGATGTCATGCTTGTCCGTGACTTCAATAAGGTGCCGCTCCCACACCATCCCTGACGGGTTCTGTCCTCCCCGGTAATCTCGTCCTAAACGTATTGAAAAACTCAGGGGCTCGGGTTCCGTTGGCGACGAAACTGCCAAGAGTCGGCGCGACGTGGGTACCCGAAACCTTGAGGAAGCGACGCATCTGTACAAAGCTCTCTCTCTGAGAGCCTCTCTACACGCGATCCTGCCAGCCAGACCTGACATGCTCCTGGCCTCATGTTTGATTATCGTGTGGCGAAGAAATCGGTGGGCTTGCCCCAGTGCTGTACCGGCCCCTGCAGGAGAATCACTCATGAATCACGCGAGTTAGGCCAGTTTAAATTGCGAGACCGATGTCGTGAGGCCTTCGGCTAACTTTGCCAACTCTTCAACCGTGACTCGGGCTGAATCTGTGGCTTTCTGTGTCGCAACTGCACCCCCTGTAAAATCTTTAATGGATCGCCCCACCTGATCGGTTGAGGACGTTTGATTGGACGCCGCTGACGCGATACTCTGTGCAAGCTCTGAGGAACGCTGGGCGATTGCGGAAATGTCCTTGAACACGTCACCAGTTCGCAGCGCCGAAGCCGATCCAGCTTCAACCGCCTGTGTTTCATGTTCCATGGCCACGACGGCATGCTGCGTCTCGCCCTGAATCACCTTCACCAGATCGGCGATTTCACGCGTCGCGTGCGTCGAGCTCTCAGCAAGCTTTCGAACTTGATCGGCCACAACGCCAAAGCGAGCACCGGCCTCACCAGCACCGGCAGCCTCGATCGCCGCATTCAACGCAAGAAGGTTGGTCTGGTTCGCAATATCACGGATTGTTGAAACGATTTGCGAAATTTCCAAGGAACGATCACCCAGCGCTTTCACCTGCTTGGACATCCGTTGGACTGCCGCTCGAATGCGCTGCATATCCTGCACCGTTTCTTGTACCGCGACCCGCCCTTCCTCTGTTGCTTTCAACACCTGACGGGCTGATTCGGATGACGCGCCGGCCGTTTCCGCAACCTGCCTCATTGATACAGCCAGCTGCTCGACCGCACCAAGCGTCTTCATCGATTCGTCAGCTTGATGCCTGGCGGTACTGGCCATTTGGCCGGCATTCTCACGCAACGCACCGGCAGATCGATTGACTCGCTCTGCTGATTCTCTCACCTGCTTCATCAACTGTGCGAATCGTTGGATCATGAGATTGAAACCATCGGCCAGGTTCCCGAACATATCGGCGGTCACCTCACCGCGTTTCGTCAGGTCCCCCTTTCCCACATCAGACACCAACACAAGAAATTGCACGAGACGTTTCTGCATAGCGTCTCGCTCCTCTTCAGTCGAGACCAAGACGGTGATTCGATCCAACATCGTATTGAACGCTCTAGCCATATGCCCCACCTCGTCCTCGCTCTGCAGTCTGGCTCTGGCTTGTAGATTCCCCGCAGCGGCCTGCGTCGCGACATCTGCGACGTGAACGATACTGTTGACAATACTACGAGCAAGGAAATATCCAATCGCCAAGGCAAGAGCCAAGGCCAACGCTGCTCCGCCCAGCATGATTTGGGTCAGAGCGTTGGCTTTTTGCTGCCCGCTTTCGTTCATCTCCTTCGCAAAGTCTCGAATAAGTTGAGCCAACCATTGGAATCGCCAGATCGCTCGGCCATGCCACATCGTGGTCTCTTCGGACAAGACGGTATAACCAAGGTCTCGCATCGATTGTCGTTGTTCAGCAGAAAGCGATGGGTCAAAACTATCATTGAAGGCGCCGACGGCGCTCTCCGCCGACCTGAAATACTCTTTGAGAGTGAACAGCAGGACGTCCACGTCTTGTCCGTCACGGCGACCATCATCGGTTTCATGAGTCGCAAACGGTCGGTAGGTTTCAAGCGGAACCAGGACTCGTTTTTTTAATTCAGCAAGCGGAATAATAGCTTCATCAAAGGCATCCTTCTGTGTTTGGCTCGCCACACTCATAAGGGCACTGTGATAGAGACTGAGGTTACTACTACTGACCGCGGTGTTGGAGATCCCGACGGTTGACTCATCGTAGATGGACTGCAGTTGGATCTTGAGCTGATGCAGCCCCATTAACCCGAGGAACCCGACTGTCAACATGGCGGTGATGATGACGGCAAAGCCGACCAGCAGTTTAGTCCTGGTTCTTAAATTCCTAAACCAACCTTGTACGGACCAATTCGAGACACGACCAAGCTTCACCATGACACTCCTCCTTACCGTCCGAAACAAGGCAGGCAATGATTAGGATTCACCTCGTGTTTCATCTCCCCGCCGTCTTCAGTACTTTCCGTTACCTACTCCCCCTCGACCATGGCTAATAGTCGGGATACCTCGAATAGTCCGGTCAACCTGGCATCAGTTTTGAAAAAAGACGAAATCAATGAAGCACCCCGAGTCCTATGATGAGCTGATGGAGCTACCAGATCATCAGCATGGATGGTGCGAATCTCCGGCACATTGTCGATCACCACACCGACCTGCTGAAGACCATGCCAAACAACAAGGGCATAGTGGTACGTATCAGCAAGCGGCAATCCAAGAAATACTCGCACATCGGCGAGCGGGACGATGACACCACGAAGGTTGGCAACGCCCACCACATGATCCGGCATGCCAGGCACCGGTGTTACCGAGGCAAGTTTGAAGACTTCACGGACTTGCCGAAGGTCAATCGCAAACCGTTCATCACCCAATGTAATTACGCAGACTTTCCAATAACTGGAGGTCTTACGTTGTTCGGGCTCCCCATCTGAAAGAAGGACAGGAAACTCCTGCAGTGAGTTCATCGTGATTCACTCCACGACATCGCAACATTCACCCTAGTGCGACTTTGACTGCCTGGAGAAGATCTTCTGACTTAAATGGTTTCACCACATGTCCGTTGGCCCCCTGTTGCTGTCCCCAAAATTTATCGCTCTCCTGTCCCTTCGACGTGCACAGGACGATAGGAACGTTCTTGAATCGCTCGTCGCCTTTGAGGTCCCGGCAGACCTGAAATCCGTTCCGACCTGGCATGACGACATCCAACACAATAAGATCGGGTTTCTCAGAGGCAATTTTTTCTTCCAACCCGTCTGCCGTTGCAAACGATAGGACCGTATGGTGAGCTGTCTTCAGATACGATTCGATCAGTTGTAACTCTGCATAGGAGTCATCGACGACCACGATTTTACTCATCGGCACTGTCCTCCCCTTTTCTCGATAGTCGGCACACTTCTGATGAACCGGCATGCCGACGCGCATCACCGCGACTTCGCCTCAACGTTCGGCGGTCGTCAGCCCGTGCCTATCATGCGAAACCACGTTTTCTATCAGCCCGCACACCAATCCTCGATGCGCCATACACCTCCCAATTTCGAAAATTCCACCCTATCAGGGACGCTGCGACTTCCCACTCACACCAGATTTTCACGAGAGCACACAACCCCGTACACCCACAGCTTGTCAGATCATCATCAGATAGAGGACAGCTCTTGGGGCTCACACAACCGATTCGGACCGCTCCTCTGCAGTGTATCGCCTTACAAACAGTTGGCAAGAAAACGGTGAATATCCGCAGGTTTTGTACAGGAGAGCCTTATCCAGACCCAACCAGGTGGGCTACGATGTTAGGAAAAACGGATATCAGAAATGCAGATTACCGGGAGACCATGCTTCACGGGCTAACCCCAGTCAACACGGAGGATAGATCGACGGATTGGGACAGATGGTCGGCCCATCGATCAAGCTCACCGTGTAGGCGAGCGGTGACCAAGGTTGACGTGTGACGCTCAAGCGGTGAAAGTCCCTTCCTCATACGAGCACGATTGAGCCAGGCACGGCGAAAATGGGGTTCATCAAATACTCCATGAATGTAGGTGCCCCACACAAGACCATCTTTCCGAATTGCCCCATCACATCCCTCCTCGGTTGGAGGTATCAGTGCATGGTCTCCTCCCGTCGGCGCATCACCACGCTGAATACGAAAACATGGCTGTTCGGTCCTACACACCGTCACTCCCATATGGACTTGATAGCCCCGGACGGTGCTTTGATCAGGCACCAGTGAATCAGTCGGAATAGCTTCGACCTGCATCGTGCACTTTCTCTTTCCAAGCACGGTCTCGACGTCTAAGTAGGCTAGACCAGAACTTATCCCGCCTCGCTCAACCGCGTATGGATCTGAGATGGTTCTGCCAAGCATTTGATAGCCACCGCAAATTCCGACAAGCTCTCTTCCGCTACAGACATGACGGTCGAGGGCAGAGTCGTACCCCTGTTTTTGCACATGGAACAGATCGGCGAGCGTATTCTTACTTCCAGGAATGATGACGATATCGGCATCGGCCAGCAACGATGGTGTGGCAATGTATTTCACGGCCACATCCGGTTCAGCGAACAACACATTGAAGTCGGTAAAGTTGCTCATATGAGGCAAGAGCATGACGCCGATGTTAATTCGGTCGGACGAAAACTCTGCCTGTCGGTGTCTTTCTAGATCCAGACTGTCTTCCTGATCCAACATCAAATCATGAAGAAACGGCACGACCCCCAATACAGGAATCCTGCTCCGAGACTCCAAGAAACTCACTCCAGCAGTAAAAAGATTCGCATCCCCTCGAAACTTGTTGATGATAATGCCAGCGACCCTAGCCCGCTCGTCCGGCTCTAACAGATCCAACGTTCCGAGTACCTGAGCAAAGACACCTCCTCGCTCGATGTCGGCCACCAAGACCACGCGGGCATCAGCTAGTTTGACGACCGGCCAATTGACCAAATCGCGGTCGCGCAGATTAACTTCGGCTGCACTCCCAGCCCCTTCGATGACGATCACCTCATACTGGCTTGCCAGCCGAGCATAGCTGTCCTTCACAATCGACCATAGTCGCGCGCTCTGATCAAAATACCTCGCAGCGTCCTGCTTACACCATACTCTCCCTCGTATCACGACTTGCGAACAATTCTCCGATTCCGGCTTGAGCAAGATTGGGTTCATATCGACATGAGGAGAAATTCCGCAGGCCTCCGCTTGAAGCGCCTGCGCTCGACCAATTTCTCCGTTCTCCGGGGTCACGAACGAGTTCAGCGACATATTCTGTGCTTTGAATGGAGCCAACCGGACGCCTGCACGATGAAGGAGTCGACAAATCCCCGCGGTGATAAGACTCTTCCCGACATCCGACCCAGTTCCAAGAACAGCCAACGCTCGTGCCGTCATCGATACAATTCCTGCCAGGCTTTTGCCTTCGCGAGTCCACGACCAACACAGTCCGTCACGACTCGTCCCATCAAGGCTCCGATGATGGTATGGGTCCCGCTATAGATGTGTGCTGGTCCCTGTCCGCGAAGGGAACAGACAATCACAACCGCATCCGTCCCGGTTCCAGTGGCTGCCGCGCCACTCTGGGGACTGCGCACATCATGATCACGTAGGACGCAGCTCTTGGCCTCTGTGACAACTTGTACCGCACCAACCATGGCGGCCTGAGACAAACTCCCGTTCGTGATAAGAATGAGGTTAATCGTCCCAGGTTTTCCCAATCTGTCGTCAGCCGCACCCTCGAGCGGCCATTCTCCTACTCGAACAGCATTCGTCACACCGACCGTTGCAAAACACTCCACCCATAGCCCGTCTGACTGGGCTCGAGCCGTCACCACTTGTGTCATGGGCACTGCAGTCATGAGCCCAACCGCAGGCGTGTGAATTCCCATGCGAACAGCCAATTCCCGTAAACAGCGGCCTGGGTCACGAAAGACCATGGACTGACTTCCGCTCGTCAACGGATTGGCCTCAACCTGATGGTTGAGGATGTAGGAAGCGACCGTGAGCCCGCCCCCTTGTGGAGCTGATGACAGCACACGCTTCCGACCGTCAAGATCGATGACAAGTGTCTGTTCTCTCACATGATAACGGGTGTGAACCCCTGAGGTGACCTCCTTCATCGCGATCTCCTATCATGGAGCAATCGAGAAAGCTCTCGAATGAGTCGGTCGTTGTCGTGAACGGTTCGCACGGCCAGCCTGATGGATCGCGAATTCATCCCAGGTACGGGCGAACAATCACGAATCAAGAAGCTTCTTGTCCGCAATTGTTTCGCGACGTCACGCGCATGCAGACCACGGGGTAACTCGACCAGGCAATAGTTCGCGTGGGAAGGGATCGTTGTACAGCCGGGTAGCGCCGCAAGCTTCGTCTGAAATCGCTCACGTTCCTGTGCCATGAATGTCAGGCTCTTTCGTGCATGGAGGTCGTCTTTCAGTGCCGCGACTGCCGCCACTTGGCCCATCACACTGACCGACCAAGGAGGCAACTGTCGCAGAATTCGTTTAATCGTTGTCTGTACCGAGACGGCATAACCCACACGCAGTCCAGGCAACGCGTAGAACTTCGTCATACTGCGCAGGACCACGACCTGTGGCCACGACCTCGCTCGCCGTAAGATAGATCTATCAGAACAGTAATCCGCGAACGATTCATCAACGATCAGCCAAAGACCGCGCTTGTGAGCAGCCCTGGCCAATCGTATAAGATCATCGACGGAACAGGCTTCCCCCGTCGGGCTGTTCGGATTGCAGAGAACCACACCGTCAAAGGGGCGGCCTTCGTTTCGTCCCATCTCCATGACCCGACAAAGTCGATCAACCGGAACGGCATAGCGGTCGATTCGCTCTGCATAGAGTGCGGTGGTGCATCCTCCAGCCCGATCCATTGCTGCGGCATACTCAGAGAAGGTGGGTTGGACAATGAGTAGGCGTTGAATCCCCAACGCACGAGGTAATGTATCAATTAACTCCGTGGAACCATTCCCAACGATAATCTGGTCTGGACTTATCTGCCAGAATGTCGCCAGGGCTCGGCGCAGGTCCCAACAGTCTGGGTCCGGATAATGACCCAGGAGATGCTTAGACGAGGCGATGGCTCTCCACACGTGGGGAGAAGGGCCTAATGGGTTGATGCTCGCGCTGAAATCCACTATCTCGCCGAGATCACATCCCAACTCTCGCGCAGCGTCATAAACATTCCCGCCATGGAGAGGCTTTGTCACAGGAGCCATCTGATTCCCACTGCCAGGAAAACACCCAACGCACTGGCCATGGCCATTACCTTGGCCGCCGGCGCAATGTCGTGAGGTCCGGCCTCTCGCCCCTCTTGGCCGAGGATTGGACGGTCGTGCGGAACACCGCCATACAAGTTGGTACCACCCAATCTCACGCCAAAAACCCCGGCCATGGCGGCCTCAGGTCTGCCGCTGTTGGGACTGGGATGTTTTCCTCCGTCCCGGCTGAACACTCGCCATCCCTGGCGGACCGGATCCAATTGGCTGGTCATCAAGCCAGCCCCAACAATCAGCAACAACGCTGTCAGACGAGCTGGAATCCAGTTGGCTACATCATCAAGTCGAGCCGATGCCCATCCAAAATCGATGTAACGTTCGTCACGATGGCCGATCATAGAATCCAGCGTGTTGATCGCCTTATACGCCAACGCTAGTGGAACACCACCAATCGCCAGATAAAATAGTGGAGCGACCACACCGTCTGCCGTGCTTTCTGCGACTGTTTCCATAGTCGCACGAGCCACTTCGGATTCGGAGAGTCCATCTGCATCTCTTCCGACAATCATCGCGACCGCTCGGCGCGCAGCTGGGAGTTCTCCAGCCTGGAGTGAGGCATCCACGGCATGAACATGATCCCACAGATCTCGTGCGGCGAGCGTCGTCGAAGCCAATCCGATAGAGAGAGCCGTTCCTAACCATCCCGCAACCCCTTCGGCCTCTTCCAGGATGACCGATGTGATCAAGAACGTCGTCATCGGAAGTCCGGCTGCAAGGCAGATCCCTGCAATACGAAGACTGACGGCATTCGGACAGATCCCCCGTATCCCAGAATCAACCCAGGTGATGCATCGTCCTATCACACGAACAGGATGCGGCAACCAGTGTGGGTCGCCAACCAGCACGTCCAATGCAGACGCTACGAGGAGTTCGCCGCCGGTCATGACAACCGGAGCAAGAGAGGAACGAATAGGAGGAACAGAATCTCGCTCACCTCGTTGGTGGCTCCAAGTGTATCGCCGGTGATCCCACCGAACCAGCTGCGGCAGCCCCACCAACCGATCAATAGAACGCACACCCCCGCCGACATAACGACACCCGCGTTGACCGCGCCAAACCCCACAACTAACCCAATGGTCACGACAAGGGTCGAGAGGACAACCTGCCGCCAGGACAGATGGGTGAGAAATGGTGCCGCTAAGCCTCCCTCCGCTCTGGCATAAGGAGACATCCATGCTGATGTCACCATGGCCCAACGACCCACCGCCGGCATACACCACAAGGCGGGGACTCGAATCTCCTGAGGAAGCGCCAACAAGCCTGCATACCGAAGCAGGATCGATAGAAAGAGCCCCGTGGCACCAAGCGCCCCGATATGAGGATCGCGCATAATCGAGAGCCGCTCAGACGGTGTCCGGCCTCCAGCCAGCCCATCCAGCATATCGACCAACCCATCTTGATGAAGCCCGCGAGTGCACAGGACCAAGAGGGTAATCAACAGCGCACTCACGACAGCCCCCTCAAAGAGCACTCGCAAGGCTACGTCGGCGGCAACTAAGCCACCACCGATCAGTAGGCCGATCACGGGGTACCAGACCATCGATGCAGCGAGCTCCGGTGCTGTCGGCTCATGATGCGCTCTGCTCAATGGAATCGTCGTCAGAAAATGCCAGGCAAAGAGAAATGGACGGGCGATGGCTCCCATAGACATCACAACTTGTTCGCAACACCGGCTTCTTCGAATGTTGCCATCTCGTTGTAGACTTTCACAGCAGCACAAACAAGATCCATCCCTAGGCAAGCCCCTGTGCCCTCACCAAGACGAAAATCAAAATCCAACAGCGGGGCCAAGTTCAACTGATCCAAAATCGCGCGATGTCCTCGTTCGACCGACCGATGTGCAGCGATCAGATACTCTCGACACAGCGGCTCAAGTCCGACGGCAATCAACGCTGCGGCACCAGCGATGAACCCGTCCAGCACGACCGGCACGCGGCAGGCCGCCGCACCGAGCATGAGCCCCGCCAACCCACCGATTTCCAACCCTCCAACCTTTGCCAAGACGCCGATCGGATCGTCCGGCTTCGGGCGATGAAGGTCGAGTGCCCGCTGAATCACCCTGACCTTATGCAACCGGTTGGACTCCTCAATGCCGGTTCCATTCCCCGTTACCTCTGCCACAGGCCGACCAGTCATCACCGCAGTAATGGCTGCACTGGAGGTCGTGTTCCCAATCCCCATCTCCCCTGTTCCAATGAGACCGATGCCTTCCTGGACGGCCTCCATGGCTAACTCAATCCCAACCATGACGGCTTGCTCTGCTTGTTCTCTGGTCATTGCGGGCTCACAGGCAAGATTCTGCGTCCCTTTCATGATCTTTCGATGAATCAATCCCGGGGCGGTTGTAAACTCGTAGTCCACTCCGATATCGACGACTCGAACAGCCACACGCGCATGCCGCGCCAGGACATTCACACCGGCTCCCCCCCGAAGGAAGTTCAGCACCATCTGAGGAGTCACCTCGCGAGGATAGGCACTCACCCCTTCAGCGGAGACGCCATGATCAGCAGCAAAGGTAAACACCATTCCATGGGGGATAGTGGGCTTCTCCTCACCGGTCATGGTGACGTAGGCAGCGGCCAATTCCTCCAGTCGACCAAGGCTGCCCTGCGGCTTGGTCAGCCGACTCAAATGGGCCTGTGCTTTTGTCTGGAGGTTCGGATCCAGCGGATGGATACGACGACACACATCTGCAATCGACATACTGCTCCTTCCTCACTTCATGCGAAGCGACAGCCCGCTGACCACCAGATAAACCTCATCTGCTTCCTGAGCAATGGACTGATTCACCCGTCCGGACAGATCACGGAAGGCTCGCGCCATCGGTTCAGCCGGAACCACGCCAAACCCCAACTCATTCGTGACGATCACCACCCTTGCCCCTGTGCCTCGCATCCGGTCCACAAGCGTCCCCACTCGCCCCAGAATGACAGGCGCTGTGAGACCGGCCCCGATCAGATTACTCAACCACAAGGTCACGCAATCGAATAAGATGGTCCTATACTCTGAGCCCTGTTTAGCGAACCATTCCTCCACATGCAGCGGTTCTTCAACGGTCTCCCAATCCGTCGACCTCGTCGCCCGATGCCGAGCAATGCGGTCTGCCATTTCATTATCGAGCCCTTGCCCGGTCGCCACGAATGCACGTGGGCCACGCGAGCCAGCACACTGGAGGGCAAATTCACTTTTTCCTGACGAGGCCCCACCCAGAACAACAATAAGACGGCCCTTCGCTCTCCCGGAAGATGGACGCTTACTCCGCTTGCTTGGCGACATTCCGCTCCCATAAGAACTCTGGTTCGCCCTGTGTTTTGGCCACCCACCGAGCCAGGACAAACAAGGCATCACTCAGCCGATTGACGAACTTGATGATGGTCGGATCGACTGGTTCAGTTTTTGAGAGCGCCACACACAAGCGCTCAGCTCGACGACAAATTGTCCTGGCTTGGTGGAGAAAACTCGACACTTTTCCTCCGCCGGGCAGGATGAATTCTTTGAGTGGTTCTAAATTCTTTTGACAACGATCGATCAGTTTTTCCAAACGCGTGACATCGCTCGCCTGAACCTGGGGCATATTCTTGAAAGTCTGTCCGGGTGCCGTTGCCAGAATGCTTCCGACGTCAAACAGTTTGTTCTGCACCCACCGCAGCTCATCCTCCAACTGGCGAGCCTGTGTGTGGTGCTCGATCATTTCTCCGTTGAGCACCCGAACAATCCCAAGTGAGGAATTCAACTCATCGATGGTCCCGTAGGCGTCGACCCGCAGACTGTCTTTCCACACCGTCTGTCCTCCGGCGAGTCTGGTTTTTCCCGCGTCGCCCGTTCTGGTGTAGACTTTTGTAATCCGCATCTCCGTTTCTCTCCTTGTCAGAACCTTGGTAGCCCCATGCCTCATAGTGAATGAGCTGATCAACTGGAATCCGGTTCCGCCATCCGGCGGTTTCCAGGTCCGGTGCTGGTTCAAACTTTGACACATACCCTAGGCACAGATAGGCCAACACGGTCAACGATTTCGGCACACCGATGACCCGTTTCAGTGCCTCATGATCGAGAATACTGACCCATCCCACCCCAATCCCTTCAGCCCTGGCGGCCAACCAGAGATTTTGAACGGCACAACAGGTACTGTATAAATCCGTCGCACGTACGGTGGAACGCCCGAGCACATCCGCCCCCCCACGCCTCCGGCTACAGGTGATGCACAAATTGATCGGAGCTTCTTCAATCCCCTCGAGTTTCAGGCGCCGATACAGTTCACCCTTCGCTCCCCTGTAACGGCGTGCAGCCTTGGTATTGGCATCAAGAAACAACTCTTTCACTGCGTGCTTCGTCTCAGGGTTACGGATCACGATAAAATCCCACGGCTGCATAAACCCAACCGACCCGGCATGATGGGCCGCCGTCAACAGTCGCCTCATCACCGCCTCAGGAATTGATCGCGGAAGAAAGTTTCGCCGCACATCTCGACGTTCAAAGATCGCCCGATAGACCGCCTGCCGTTCTGGCTCAGAAAATCGTCCCTGTGGTCGGCTCATTCCAATCTCGATTCAGCCTATCCGTCAAATAATTGATGACGATTGCGGTCCTAACTCACCGGTGGCAACTTTCCCCAGGCAAATCCGACAGAGACAGTCCTCATACCGTGCAGCAATCCAGTCCATCTGGTGCTCTGTGATCCCCAATGTGCCACACCAGCATTGGTACCCGCCACACTGGAACGGCTGTCCGCAGTGTTCACAGATCTTTTCAACAGGACCTCTCATTGCCCGTCCTCAATCAATCAGTACATGATCCAGAAGCCTACGTGGTGCTGCAACCTGCTGAATCGACCAGTGCTTTTGCACACGATGGTTGGCTGGCAAAATGCAAGTGTGTGTAAAGCCCCAACGTCTTGTTTGTAACCATTCCATCGGCCCCCTTCGACGCGCCCTGTGCATCGGTCGAGGTACATACATAAGCCAGCGAGCCTTTTGGTGAAATCGTCGAGTAGTGGAACTCATGCCCCCGTGCAGTAAGCCCAGCCGGCCCGATGACGCAGGACTGAACCACCTCAATCGAGCGATACCCCAACGTCATTCCCGTACGCTGCATGGTTGCTTCGGCCGGGAATAGGCCCACCATCTCATGCAAGCAGCCGTCAAAATCCCTCATGCTCTGTGTGAGGTACATCATGCCGCCGCATTCCGCATAAATCGTTCCGCCTTGCTCTCCAAATCGTTGGATCGCCGATTTCATGGGTCTGTTGGAAGCTAAGGCTGAACCGTGCAATTCTGGATATCCGCCACCAAGATAGAGCATGCCAAGATCATCGGGGAGCTTAGCATCATGGAGTGGAGAGAATGCAACTAGTTCGCCTCCGGCTGCTTCGAGTAATTCCAGATTATCCGCATAATAAAAGCAAAAGGCCTGGTCCTGCGCCACCCCAATACGAACGGGGTTTGGCCGACGAGACATGATGCGCGCTGAAGCCGGAGGCAACCGCGTGCACGAATTAGCAAGTGATTCAAGGCGACCCAAATCCACTGTATTCAAGGCAGCCTTGGCCAACCGATGAGAGAGACTCCGATCTCGTTGTTCGTGAGCCATTGTAAGACCAAGGTGTCGATCCGCGATGGCCACCTCTGCATCAGGGCAGAGATACCCAACCGCCACGACATCCGTCTCCTGCTCGACCGCGGCCTTCAACAATTTGTAATGACCTTCGCTGCTGACTCTGTTGAACAACACGCCGGCCACGCATACCGCAGGATCGAAGCACGCATAGCCTGCCACCATCGCGGCGGCGGAACGAGCCATAGCGCTGCCGTCGATGACCAGAATAACCGGTGCGTCCAATTGTTTGGCCAGCTCTGCCGTACTCCCAATGTCATTCAGCGGCGAGCTACCATCAAACAGGCCCATCATCCCTTCGATCACGGAGAGATCCGCATCTGCTGCAGCACGCGTAAAGCTCTCTCGATTGAGACGCTCTCCTAATATCCACCCATCGAGATTCCTCGACGGCCTTCCTGTCATCGCCTGATGATGGCTGGGATCAATGAAATCAGGGCCGGCTTTAAACGGCTGCACGAGGCGGCCCCGCTCGCGCAAGGCCGCCAGAATCGCCAATGTCGCTGTCGTCTTGCCGACACCACTCGATGTCCCAGCAATGACGAGTCGAGGATACGGCTTCATACGACTTTAAATTGGAAGATCATAATTTAACCGAACACCACCGAAGATTGAACGAATCGGAGTGCCGAAGAACAGGATTTCTTCGTACTTTTCATTGAAAATATTGTCGAAACGGATGTAGGCCTGCATATACTTCGTCACGTCATAGCTCGCTGAAAAATTCCAGATGAGAAAGGACGGAATCGGATTACTGTTTCCGACATTGTTAAACCGTTCTCCGACATATCGCCCTTCCAGATTGGCTCGCACCGCTTCGATCGGTTGATAGCTGAGAATGGCTGACCATTGATTGAGCGGCCATTTGGGGACACGGGTAGTCTGGCCATTCTCAAAGTTTTCCGTATTCGTATATGTATAATGAACCAGCAAATCGAGGCTTTTAGCCCACGGCTGGTCACGATATACATGCACTTTTACGCTTGCCTCGAAGCCTCGTGCGGTTGCAAGACCGACGTTCAAGGCGCAGAAGTTGGCTCCAAACGGTCCTGTCCCACAAGCGACTGGATCTTGCGCGGAAAGAATGAGGTCTCGATATCGTGTCCAGAAGTACCCCACACTGATGGTCCCTCGATCATTCGGCAGCGCTTGTTCAATAGCCGCGTCCAATCCCTGGCTTCTCTCCGGCTTTAAGTTAGGGTTGCCGAAATTCGGGAAGAACAGCTGGTTGATCGTCGGAGCACGAAAGCCGGTTGAATAGCTCCCGCGTAACTTCGTACCGGTTTCCTTGACCAGGTAGCCGCCAGTGACTCGATACGTCGTCGCGCTCCCGAAAACATTGTATTCGTCCTGCCGGATACCGGCAGTTGCAAACAGACGATCCCAAAGATTCAACTGCGCTTCGCCAAATCCTGCATGACTGCTGAGAATCTTGTTCGAAAAGGTCGCCGTCTGCGTGAGCAGATCGGTGTTATCGCCTTTCTGTTCGCGAAATTGATACCCACCTGTCAGCAACAAGGGTTTACCGACTTGAACATTATGTTGCCACTCCACCCGGTTACTGGTCGTTTCGATCTGCGAATTGAACGGGAAACCAACGGAGCCCGTCGCTCCAGTCACTACGTCTCGTGCAATGGTTCCGCCATTACTGACGAGAGATTCCGTCGCCCGCGACAAAGTCAGCTGTTGCGACCACCAGGTCGTAATGGGTTGTGTATAGTTGCCTGCGAAGACATATTGTTTATCTTTGGATCTTGCACCAAACACATCGGCCGGATTGGAGGCAAAGGTAGTCGAGTTAAACGCAAATCCGTCAAAATTCACACCGCCGTTCAGCCAGCGGAAGCTGAACTCCAACCTTCCATCTTTGGGAAGGTCTGCGCCTAGCCGAACAGACCCTTGCCAGTTGTGATAGCCATCTCGCTCAGCCGCCCCACGCCGATAATTGATAGCGGAAAACCCAGCCGTATCCAACCGGGTAATCGATCCGGAGAAATCTATGGGTCCCTTTTTTCCGGCTAGAGTAGCTCCTTCTCGAATCGTATTGAACGATCCATACTCGGCAAATACGGATACATTGGGTTTGTCACGGCCGCGCTTAGTAGTGATGTTAATGACACCACCCATGGCATCCGAGCCCCACAGCATACTTTGGTTTCCTCGTAGAACCTCGATCCGCTCGATATTGTCCGATGTTAAGTTGGCAAAGTCATAGTTGCCGATGGTAGCACTATTGACAATCGCACCGTCTATCAATACGAGCGTTTGCTCCGGCGTCCCTCCGCGCATCCGGACATCCACACTGGTGCCCAACCCTCCGCTCTGGTTCACGGACAGTCCTTGTGCCCAGCGTAGCGCCTCCGCAACGGTTTTGACTTTCCGCTGTTGCATCTCTTCGCCGGTGATGACCTCGACGGCACTTGTGACTTGTTTGGTTGGAATGGGAGTTTTGGTCGCACTTACCACAACATCAGGAGCCTCGACGGTTTCCTGCTGATCAGCCATGGCGATATCCTGAGCAGCTGAGGAAGGAGGAATGACGGACAGAGAAGAAGCAAAACCGAAGGCACAAACAAATATGACACGCCGATACACACGATGCATGAAAACCTCCCTTTGACTCGAAGGGTGTGAATGTTTCCCGTCCGTTGGGTCTCCTGACTTGCGGATCGTCGTTTCCCTGCGCCTTCCCATGCGTTGAAACGCACAGTGGCGTGTGGCAGAGTCACTCCCCGCTTACAGTGGCGGCACCGTGATGGAGTTGCACCATCT
>NZ_JBUBKD010000006.1:0-44620 GCF_054902215.1 Nitrospira sp. CMX1
GCACAGCCCTGAAAAGGCTGGTGTCGACAGTTCGATTCTGTCCCTCGGCACCACATTCCGCATACTTAGCAATTCCATCTCAGGTGCAAATGGCACCTGAACATCGTTTTCTCCGCTTAGAACTGCCTTTGTAAACGCTTCCAGCCGTGTTACTGCATCCCGCAATCTTGTGAATGTAATACTTCGCCGATCCTGGCAACGGCTCCCTTTTCAATGTTTGAATCACAGCATAGTCAACACCACATTGAGTGAGCCACGTTGAAAAGGTATGACGCGGAGATCATGGAAGCACGGAGGTTATGTACCCCTGCCCTAGCGCAGGTCCTGAGCCAGCTATGCTTGAATGAGCTACCACCTTTCCACTGACCAAAGAACCGCCCCCCGATTCTCGGCATGTTGCCTTGGATAGCCTCATAGGCAAGAGTGTTGAATGGGATAAGCTTGGGAACACCCTTGGTTCTCGTCTTCCCAGGGGATGGAGACATCCACCATCCATCGGCTTTCTGCAGTAGCCACTCTCCATGAATCTCAATGGCCTTACCCTCTCGAAGGCCAGTCTGGAGCGCGCACATAACCAACCGTCAGACATTGGCCGTGGCGACATCTTGAATCTTCGATAACTCCCAACCTTCGGCCACTCGTTCACGATTGACATATTCTGGAATCGGGAGCCGCTTGAGCCGATTCTTGTCCAGGCGATCCATATCCACCGCGAGATTAAGTACTGCAGTAACAACGGCGCATTCTCGCTCGATCATCCCAAGTGCGACCGAACGCCTGTTACCCTCCGATCCTGTCACATCAGCTCGCCGCTTTTCGAGATAGGCCAATCCATCCTCGAGGCAGATATCCACCAATCGCTTGGCCCCAAAGTGAGGCAATAAGTGAAGCTCAAGGATCGTCTCGTTTCGTCCGTCGTGATCCGGTCGCTTGGCTCTGAGGTATTAAAGATAGATGGAGACAAACTCTGAGAACAAGATGGCCTTAGATTCAACACCAGGGAAGCCCTGTTTCAATCGTCCTGGAATCTCAACCGTATTGGCATGGATGATAGAGATAACTGAGAGAGCCGACTCTCTCTCCTGATCCAGCCGAAGGTTGTACCCAAGAACAGGGCGATACCGCTTTCCTCGGTACCAATAGGTCAGCTAGGTCAGCGTGGAGCGAATCCTCTTCGATGTGGAAAGACGACGATACAACCTTGTCCGTATCCCGAAACTGCTCGGTGAACAGGGTAAACTCGACCGCCAATACAAATGGGGGCACAGGGCAGAGTGAAACACTCCAAAACAGGCCCTCACGTCCGAGAGAAAGGGAATCGATCGTAGAAACTTGGAGTTTTTCAGCGAACGACTAAAGACAGCTCAAGGTGTAATGAATACGGCTGGCGGTAGATTCAGGCCGGCACCGCTAGAGGGAATAGCATTGCAATAGGAAAGAAGCTAAGAGAATCCTGATGTTTGTCGTACCGAGCCACGACACATTGTCAGCCGACGAAAAGGATCGGCGTGGTCATCGTTTCTTCTTCCTGGTCCGAGCAAGTGGCGTGAGGACTTTACGATTCACAGGAGGCTCATCGGCCACTCCACACAGCCGTAGCATATCGAATAGTTCGATATTTATTCCCATACGTGCCTCTCCTTTCCCTTGTTTCCAATCGTCGAGGCGCTTTGCGACCCAGGAATTGATTTCGTCAGCGATGAGCCTGTTCTTCAATCGATCACTCACCATGCTCGCCTGCTCCAAGCCATGGAGTATGAATGAGATGGGGTAAGGTTGAGGATCGCGCTTTCCATCGAAACGAACCAGTCTTTGTTTCCACTCCTTGAGTTGGTCTAACCTTCTACTGTCTTCATCCGAAGACGTGTGCTCAGAAATCTCAAACCACAAGCGTAACCGTCCATTGTCCGTCTTGATAATTGCTCCCAGATCCCAAGGATGCGGAAGGTCCGAGTTCTCTTTGATGAAGTTCAGAATTCGTTGACTCTCCGATCGCTCAAACTTCTCATGCTGTGTCTCCGATGGAAACGCGTGATCGGCCCACTCCCAGGTTTTGAACCCGTCACGAGCAATTTCTTTCATGAACCCTTGACGCACGGCTGTTGCAATTGTAATGGGTTTGCCAGACTTAGGACTTCTCACTATGGTTTGATCCGTGATCACCTCAAGCATGGATTTCGGCTTTCTATGAACGTTTGAGTTATGGTTTTTGCGAATAATAGGTTTCGGCATCGTTCACCGGTAGAGAATCTCGCATGGATACTGGGTATGACTGCCGGCAAAGGCCAGACAGATGTCTCGCAAGACAACGTTGCTCTCGCAAGAACGGCTATTGTACGCGTCGCAAGTGGCCAATCGCTAGACCTTCCCACCGCGATCAGCACGGCACCGGTTGCCATTCAAGATGACGACTTCATTAAAAATCATGAAGCCCTCAGCCGCTCAAAAAGCTGACATCTTCACCGCTTGCGAAAGTTCGGTCGCCTCGGTCCACTGTGATTCGGCCCGCAACAACCTCCTTCACAATCCGAGACACCAAAGCAGCCTTGTGCTGGCTCAACATTCCTTCAGTGGCATCCAGCAAATCAGTGCCAGCCCTCTTTCGTTCCATCTTGTCTGCGCGTGTGATCCACGATTCAAGCTTCACGATGCTGCTCCTGCATTACACTCGAGTAATGGTGAGTTAATTTCCCTATGAACGAAAGATTTGTCAATCTCGTGAGCCTCTGACTCCGTTACAGAGAACAGCGTTCCAAATATATGCACGTGCACCAGCAAACATGAACATCGCGCGTAACCGATGCCATGACGCACAGGCGTTATTAAAAACAATGGGGGCGCACCCAGGTGGAGATCCATGAAGTGCTGGCACCCTGACACGATCAGACATTTGCAGCCCCATTGATCCAATTACTCGAGGGATTTCTTCGCTCGCCACTCGGTATTTATTTCAAGAAATTCCATAGCAGACCAGGCATTTATCGCCGAACCAACATACAACTTTGCCTTTGCTGCTGTGTCCGTCCACTCTACGCCGTCTAACTGGTGGAACCTACTAAGCCTCTCCACAAAGACCTTATCTGATAGGGGCGCAGGATACCTCAGCACCACATTCCACACCATGAGGAATTCATTTTATCGACGGATCGCACACCTGTATAGGCAGGTACTTGTGGGGATCCCTCAGACGATGACTTCTTGATTTTTCCTGAATTCCTTGAAGAAAAAGAAAAGAGGTGTACCGAAACTGTCCAGACGACTATTTCTTCAGTGCCCGGATGTAGGCCAGGACCGCTCGACTCTCTACTTCGGACAAGCGGCCCTTCCATGATGGCATGTTAGGCTTACCTTCATGGATAGCCTGGAGCAGCATCGCGTCGGATTTATTCTTGGTTGCAGGTCTTGTCAGGTTAGCCGGATCAGGCCCCAGTAATAGATACCCGTCTCCTTTTCCTTCTGGTCCATGGCACCCCGCGCAATGTTTTGAAAAAATCCGTTTCCCTTTGATCTGGTCGACATTCGGCTGGACAGTCTCCTTCGGCGCTGCAATCGTAAGCTGACTGCCAAGGATAATGACTCCTACACCGACAACCATTTGAATGGGGATTTTCCACATATCGCGATCAATCTTTTCTCAATCAGTTGTCTATCACACCGATGGAATCTCGCCAGGATGGCGAGTAACCTGTGATTCGCCCTTCCCATGATGCGTATCGCCGGGTGCATGGAGCAACTCAACCGCCGCTCCATTCGGCGGTTTTCCTGTACGCCGTGGATCCTGTACACGGCCTTCCAGCCATTGGTACAACACTGGCAGCATGATCAGCGTCAACAATGTCGAGCTCACGAGTCCACCGATAACCACAATGGCCAACGGACGCTGAACTTCCGAGCCAATGCCCTGAGCAAACGCAAGAGGAACAAGGCCCAACAGTGCGACCAACGCCGTCATTAAGACCGGGCGCAATCGAAGCAAAGCACCAGATGTCACGGCATCGTCCAAGCTGTGCCCGTCTTCACGCAGTTTGTTCATGTACGAGACAAGTACGATGCCGTTCAGCACGGCCACACCAAAAAGATTGATGAACCCGATGGAAGCCGGCACACTGAGATATTCCTTGGTCAGCCACAGCGCCACCACTCCCCCAATCAGCGCAAACGGCAGATTCAAAATGATCAATGTCGCTTGCCGCAAGGAGTTGAAGGTGGAATAGAGGAGAAAGAAAATGAGCCCGATCGTGATCGGAACAATGACCCGTAACTTGGCCATCGCCCGCTCCATGTTCTCAAACGATCCACCCCACGTCACCCGATAGCCGGTCGGAAGCGCCACGCGCTCATCAATCTTCTGTTGTGCCTCGGCCACGAGACTCCCGATATCCCGCCCGAGTGTGTTGAAGCCGATCGACACGTACCGTTGCAGCTGATCACGGCTGATACGTCCCGGTCCTTCTTCCAACTGCACGGTGCCGAGATCAGCCAAGGGGATCAGGGCGCCGCCCTGATCGCTCACCCGAATATTGCTAATCGTTTCCACACCGTCTCTGTAGGGTTTTGGAAACCGCACAACAAGATCGAACCGTTGCTGCCCCTCATAGACACGAGTGGCAACCTCTCCTCCGATGGCAGTTGAAATGATTTCTCGCACATCAGCGACGTTGATCCCATGCCGCGCGATCTTACTGCGATCGATATCGATCGTCAGATAGGGTTGTCCAAATAATTGCTCCACTTTGATATCACGAACACCTCGAACTGTTTCAAGCACCTCGGCGATTTCTTGAGCTTTGTTCCGAAGGGTCTCCAGATCGTCACCAAACAGCTTCACCGTGGCTTCCGTGCGCACACCAGAAATCAATTCATCAACCCGCTGCTGAATCGGCTGACTGATCAGAAAGGTCGCCCCAGAGACGGATGTCAACCGTTCACGGAACTTCTGCATCAGCTCCGGCATGGTCTTCGCCGTCGTCCATTGATCGAGCGGCTTGAGCCGAACGACGGGATCGCTTTCATTCGGTTCTTGAGGATCATTGCCCAGCTCCGTTCGACCGATCTTAGAGACGACCATCTCCACTTCCGGAAACTCCATAATCGCCTGCTGCATCCGCTTTTCAATCTCGATGGAGGCTGGAAGCGACACACTAGGGAGCCGAATCGTCTGTGGAGCCACCGACCCCTCGTTCAGAATCGGAATGAATTCAGTCCCTAATGAGGGCACCAATGACAGTGCCCCAATGAGGGCCCCCATAGCCATCGCCAAGACAATGACTCGATGTCCAAGCGCCCACCGAAGCGTAGGAGCATAGAGCCCTTTCGCCATTCTCACGATCCACGGATCTTCTTCACTGCCTCGCCTCAAGACGAGAGAACAGAGAACCGGAGACAGTGTGAGGGAGAGAAAGAGTGACACCAAGAGCGCGATCATGATGGTATAGGCCAGCGGCTTGAACATCTTGCCTTCCATGCCATGGAGCGACAAGAGCGGGAGGAACACCAGGATAATGATCAGAATCCCAAACACGACCGGCTGTCCAACTTCCTTCACGGCATTGGTGACGAGCTGCAATCGCGGTATGGTGGCGGCCGAATGGTGCGAGAGATGACGGTAGACGTTTTCGACGACAACGACCGAGCCATCGACAATCATCCCGATCGCGATCGCGAGGCCTCCCAATGACATCAGATTGGCGGTCAGCCCAATCTGTCCCATGACGATAAATGTAGCTAGCGGCGACAAGACCAGCGTCCCCACGACGATGAGCGCGCTACGGATATTGCCAAGAAACAGGAACAAGACGACAACGACCAGCACGACCCCTTCCGCCAGTGATTTGTAGACAGTGTTCAAGGCTTCGGTGATCAGTTCGATACGATCATAGAACGGGACAATCCGCAATCCATTCGGCAACAGACCTTTGGCGTGAATCTCTTGTACACGGGCCTTCAAGCCTTCGACGACATCTCGTGCATTTCCTCCTCTCAACATCAACGCAATGCCTGTGACGACCTCCCGATCCCCGTTGAGAACCGTCGCGCCATGCCGCACCGCATGGTTAATCACGACTTGCGCCACATCGGAAACATAGACCGGAGTCCCTCCGGTTTCCCGCACCACAATGCGCTCGATGTCTTCAAGTGAGCGGATCAACCCCGTTCCTCGCACGATGTATTTTTCTGCGTGTTTCTCCAGAATATTGCCACCAGCATTCGCATTGTTCTTCGCCACAGCATCAAAGACTTCTCGGAGCGTCAAATTATACTTTCGCAAGAGCCCTGGCTCGACCAGCACCTGATACTGTTTGACGTACCCGCCCATCGAATTGACGTCGATGACCTCCGGCGTGCTTTTCAGAATGGGACGAATGACCCAATCTTGGATCGTTCGTTGTGCGATTAAGCTTTGATGTTCCACTTCAGCATCAGCTGCAGCCATCTGAGGCGCTTGCAAGTAATACTGAAACACTTCGCCCAAGCCAGTGCTGTTAGGCACAAGCATGGGTTCGGCACCTGGAGGAAGCTGTTCCTCAACCTCAAGCAATCGCTCCAACACTAATTGCCGTGCCAAGTTGATGTCCATGGAGTCGTCGAACACAATCGTAATGAGCGACAGCCCGACCTTTGTGAGGGAACGCATTTCCGTGAGCGCGGGAACCCCTGTGAGCTGGAGCTCGATTGGATAGGTCACCAACCGTTCTACCTCGGCCGGCGAGAGACCGGGGGCCTTGGTCACGACCTGAACCAATACACTCGTGACATCAGGAAACGCGTCGATCGGAATAGTTCGAAATGCATAGACCCCTCCGGCACCGATCATGAGTGCGCAAATAATGATTAGCATCCGTTGGCGCAAGGAGATGTCAAGAAGGCGGGAGACCATCAGACAGGTTTCTTCAATAACTCGGACTTCAGAACAAACGCACCGTGTGTGACGACCGACTCTCCTTCGTTGAGACCGCCGAGGATGGAGGTCAGCGTACCATTCGATTCACCGATGTTCACCTCGCGCATTTCGTACTCGTTCGCACCCCGTTGCACAAAGACGAAGGTTCGTCCCTGATCACGTTGCAATGCCGCTTCCGGCACCGCCAACCGGTCTGGCTGCGCTTCTGAAAAGAGTCGAATGGTGGCAAACATCTCGGGTTTGAACCGCCCGTCCTGATTCGGCAATTCAATCCTTAGCTGCATGGTCCGAGTCACGGGATCCAACACATCCCCGACGTAGGTGATCGTCCCCTTGAAGACTTCCTTGGGGTAGGCGTTGATCCGCACCTCAACCTGAGTACCACCCGACGCGTGAACGGAATGGACGAATGGAATGTCTTTCTCCGGTATGTTGGCAAGCACCCAGACTTCCGAAAGATCCGCAATCACGAACAGATTTTCGGTGGTCTCGACCACCTCCCCGCGCGTCAGCTTACGGCCGATGATCCGCCCTCCGAAGGGTGCCACGATCGGCACTACCGACCGAATCTGCCGACTCCGTTCAAGGCGGCGGAATTCTTCATCGTTCATACCAAGCAACTTGAGCCGATCATGCGATTCATTAGCCTCGGCCTGAACGCTCAGCAGTTCAGCTTGACGCCGTTGCAACTCGGCCTCACCGATGACTTGCTCTTGTAGGAGGAATTGCGCACGATTGAAGGCTTGCTCGGCCACATGGAGCTTGGCCTTGGCCTTGAGATACGCAGACTGCGCCAGCCCCAGCTCGCTGCTGTACAAAATCGCCAGAGGCGCGTTCGCCTTCACTTCCTGCCCGAGATCGGCATAAACCTCGACCACTCGCCCACGAACCAATGTCGTGATCTCCGCCATGTTTCGTTGATTGGGCTGCACGCTTGCGGGAAAGTCCCGGTGCGTCCGGAAGTCACTGCGGACGACCGGCTGAACCACCAGCCCCACCCGTGACGATTCTTCCGCTGATAACGTGATACGTCCTGGAGTAGAAACCGCAGCCGGCGTCTTACTGGCTACCACATCACTCGGTGTCCCATCACAGCCTGCGTCCAGTATCATCACGCTAAACAACGCACTCCACAGTCCTCTGCTGAGATACGACGACCACGGTTGGATGGAATGACACTGAGCGGTCACAACATTCCCCCTACCGCTTGTTCCAGCCTGGCCAAGGAAACGGAGAGGTCATGCCGCGCCAGGCCATAATCCAGCAAGATCTGTCGCTGCACGCGCTGGGCATCCAATACCTCAAGCAGACTCGACGCTCCCTGTTGAAAACTAAACTGCGCAAGCCGCAACGCTTCCTGAGCCTGCTTGAGCAATCCTTTATCGAAGACCTCAATCAATTCGGCGGTCGTGCGGACATCTTGATAATGCTGATAGACGGCACGCCCAAGTTCATTACGTGTCCGAAGCAGCTCAGCCTCATCTCGGCGTTTCGCTCCTAACGACGACGCGATCTCTCCCTGCCGCCGGTACCAGAGTGGTAGGGGCACTGACAATCCTCCTTGAAACGCTTCCCTCCCTATCTCACGCCAGTAGCTACCATTGACGGTGACTGACGGCACGCGAGCCTGTCGTTCGAATTCAATCTTCCAGTCCGATTGTTCCACGGACTTCAGCAAGCGCTGGATGGTTGGGTGCTGGTCCATCATCCGAGCCATGAGCCCTTCAATCCGCAAGTCTCGGGGAAGCATTCTGAATTCACCATGAACCATGTACGTGGGCCCCAGCGCACCACCGGTCAAGGTATCGACGGCAACACGATTGATTCGAACGAGATTATCCGCACGGGCAAGTTGCTGCCGTGCCTTCAGGACTTCCACTTCTGCTTTGATGGATTCAAATTGAGGAGCTTCCCCAGATTTGACACGGGCCCTCACGATTCTGGCCACGCCTTCGACAGTATCGAGGTTCTGCTTGGCCAGGTCCGCATCTTGTTGGGCTAGCAGCAGATCATAGAAGGCGACTTTGACCTGCGAGGCCAGATTCAACCGAGCTTCCAACATCCCGACGTTGGCCGTGGCCACGCCAAGATCCGCCACTCGTTGCCGTGCCGAACGGAGGGCCGGCCATTCGACTGGTTGCCCGACGGTCACGTTGTATTCGGTGAGTGACTGTCGAGTAAGACTCGACTCGGGACCCACCAGACTCGTGTCACGGAGCATCCCGTGGCCACCAGCACCTCCAACGGTAGGGTTTGGATAGGCGCCAGCCGCAGTTTGCTGGCCCTTTTGCTGCTCAATCGTACCTTCCGCCAACGAGACCAACGGATTTCTTGCCAACGTCAAGTCGACAATCATATCAAGACTGTAGAACTGCCCATCCGGCTCCGCAGAAGCCCTCGTTCCGCCAAAAGTGATCGTTATCGCACACAGGAACGCAAGCAGAACTCTTCTCCTCATTCTCTGCCTCAGCATCATCACCATGAGGTTATAGTAGGCCGAATACGTTTTATTTTCAAATGACTCTGGCGACTACGACGAGGAACGGATTGGGACATGTGAGTCGTCCGGCAGGCCACTGAAATAGAAAGCCGAGATCGCCACAGACGCCGCAACATTCAACGACTCCACCCCTTCGGCCAAAGGGATGAAAAATCGGATGCTCGACGCCTTCACAACGTCCTGTGACAGCCCCGTCCCCTCGTTGCCGACAGCGAAGAGGAGCCGGCTCGGTATTGTCCGTATGTTCCTGAGTGGAACACTATCAGCCGTTGGGAGAAGTGCCGAATACAGTTCGCATCCGTGCAATGCGAACGTTCGAATGTCTCGTGTGTAGAACACAGGAAGAGCCAAGAGCGTACCAGCCGTAGCACGGACAACCTTGGGACTGAAGTGATCGACAGAATCATGGCTCAACCAGACACCGGACAAATCCAGCGCTGCAGCGGTCCGGATAATCGCCCCGACATTCGCCGGATCTCGTAGCCGATCCCCGTAAATCCCCAATACTCTCGACCGTCTAAATATGTGCCCTTCGTCCCACTGCGGTTGTTGAACGACGGCCAGAATACCCTGCGGAGTCTCTACATCTGTTAATCGCTGAAAGACGAGATCCGAACAGAGAAACTGTCGCCCTTGCAATTTTAATCGCGTGGTCCGATCAGCATCACATTCGATACGGAGATAACTGGGCGAGATGAGCAGACTTCGTATCGCCTGCGGATGTTGGGAAATGAGATCAAGGCAGTGAGTAGCCCCTTCAACAACAAAAGCACCCTCTTTTGACCTGACCGTCTTATCACGAAGCAGTTGTCGAATCAGGGCGCCCTGCGCGCGAGTCAGGGTCTGGAGATGCAACCCTGCTCCCACCTAGCCTCCCGCCAAGGTACCTAAAGAAATTGGAACAACGGCAAGACCACCACTCACCGACGTCTTCGTTCAGACGCTGCTTCTGCCGCGCGAATACGCTGAGCACGAGCCTTCGCTCGCTTCAAGGCTGTCAACTTGCCCCGAGTCCTGGTTTGCTCAAACTGGAGTTGTTCAAGCTGAGATTTCAAGTGGGCTTTTTCTTGCTTGTGCAGGCTGGCACATTCCGCCTTAGAAAGTTGGGTCCAATCTCCGCTATTTCTCGCCCGCTTGATGCGATCCTCTAACGATTCTCGCAGCTGCTTGCTCCTCATCGTCATCAGCGATTTCAGAGCCTCCTGACGACGCTGCACCTCTTCTTCTTCAGCCATGATGCCACGAATATCCGTCCCTAACATAGACTTCCACCTCCTTACACACATACCCCACAACGAGCGTTCACATTATAACTGAACTGATGCGCAATCTGGAATGCCCTGTAACCATTTGATTACATGATACAATTTAGATAAATGGCGTCTTGTTTCTTGAAGCAAATTCTCTCATTGTGTATCATCCTGCCATGTTCATCGGAACGTGCATTCAGGGTTGGAGGTTGGCACGAAAGCAATCCGTCGAATCGCTAGCAAGCGTCGCCGGTCTACCCCACGACTTGCTCGAACAGATCGAATCAGGCCAGACGGATCCTACAGCTGGCACTATCGAGTCACTCGCTCATGCGCTCCAGGTCCCACCCTCATGGTTGTTTGATCATCCTGGATCCTTTGAATACCTATTTGGGGACTCATCAGATGATGAGGGTGAAGAACCGAACGCGGCTGGGACTGACCCAGTTACCAATCGAATCTTGGCTGGCTCTCGAGCAGACCGATCGCTCTTCGTTCTCTTGACGGCCCTTATGCAAGCCGGTGATCCTAAACTTTTGAGGGCCGCCGAAATGAGCCTGCGGAGTTTAGTCAAACAATCCCGCCAAGCAACCGTCCCTTGGCAACAACGCCCTTCAGGACACTTCGAACCACCAAGTGATTAGCCCGGTTGCGCGAAGAGATCACCTCCTCCCCGCTCTACCTCAAGGCCCGAAGCCACAGCAAACCTCAGACCCAGGAGAAAACGGTGATAGTGTGGCCAGCCTCCCCATCCATTTCGTAGAACAAACTGTTCCTATGTAATCCCTATTGATACACTTCGGGAATGAGAACGCTGACTGAGTTTGTGCGCGATCCATCTTTGAGGATCTGATGCGTGGACTTTTCGTACTGATCCTGCCTCTATTGATTGTCGGATGCAGCAGCAATCGCGTTTCCTCTTCCATCCATCCGGGGTCCGCCACCTCCTCCGCCACAAGCGAGCTGGTAATTGATCGGGTTAGTCCGGTTGTCCAAAGCCTCCTCCACTCCACACTCCATGAGACGCATACCACGATCATTGCCACCCATCAAACGGTGGCTGCACGACCAGCTCAATACAAGCAGCGCGCAGTCACGGGCACACTGAAGGCCCCTTGGGAAGGCATGAGAAAACTGGAACGTCATGGACTCCTGACTGCGGAACTTGCCGAAGTCAGACCTCTGAATCTTCCAGCCCTTCTGGATAGGCTTGAGGCCGGCATGGATCGCTTCTCTGCGCCGGTTACGCCGCTCCCCATCCCTGCCGGTTCGGATCGCCGCGGCACGATTGCCTTCATCCTTGAGGTCCTTCACCAGGCCGCTCTCCATCGAGAACGTGCCCTGGCTGATCTTTCCGACCAGGAACGTGCCTTCCTCTTTGAGCACGGACGAGCACTGGCAGAATCCTATACCCCACAAATTTCTGTACTCTCTGACGTCACGGTGTCACAGATCCTCTCGAACACCAGGTTTGCAAAGCTCTTGGAAGAGCGGGTGAAGTACGAGCATCTCCTTGCAGCCGGCCAAGTCTTGGCGCTGTTGACGAATACGCGATGGCTCGACAAGCTCGCAACCGTATTGCCAGATACCGTCTCTCCAGCACAGGTTCCCCCCGGCATCACCGGTGAGGTGCGGCTGATCCAGAACACGCCCGAAGGGGTCATCGTGGTTGGAGGCCCAGGTCCAAACACCTATGAATTAGAGGGACCCGTTGCCCTCATTCTCGATCTTGGCGGAGACGATTGGTATCGCGGTGTCGTCGGGGCATCCCACGACGCGCACTATGGAAATGCTCTCGTCATTGATCTCGCCGGCAATGACCGCTACACCGGAGCTCCGTTAGGATTAGCCACTGGTCGGCTCGGCATCGGACTTCTCTTCGACCGATCCGGGGACGACCGCTATGAACTTTCTCCGGGATCGGGTGGAGCAGGTTTTGGGGGACTGGGCATCCTGGTCGATGTACAAGGAAATGACCAGTACCTCGGCAACCGACTGACTCAGGGGGCGGCAATCGGAGGGCTAGGGCTCTTGATCGATACCGCAGGCAACGATCACCATCATAGCCATGGATTTTCCCTTGGGTTTGGAGGACCTCTTGGGCTCGGGGCCATCATTGATACCGAAGGAGACGACCAGTACCAATGCGGTGACGCCATTCCCAGCGCCTACAACGCCCATGAGGCTCCCACGGTGAAAGCAGGCGATCCAGGATTTCAGTACGACTGCTTCGGCCTTGGCACAGGCGCCGGTGCTCGGGTCCTGACGAAGCAACCAGAATGGCAAGCCCAGAGCCTGGCGGGCGGCATCGGATTGCTTGTGGATCTAAAGGGACACGATCGCTATCAGAGCGCTAACTTCTCACAAGGAATGGGATACTTTTTCGGTGCGGGACTCTTGCTCGACCTCGACGGCACGGATGAGTATCAGGCAGCTCGCTACGGCCATGGCGCCTCCGCCCATTATGGTGTCGCACTCTTCATCGACCATCATGGAAACGATCGATATGGGTCAACAGGGCCCTATTACAATGCGGGAGTGGCTTGGGACCATGGCGTCAGCTTGACCATTGACGCGGGAACCGGTCATGATAATTATACATTCGATCGCACAACCGGCCTTGGAAAGGCTGACCACACCGGCTGGGCCGTCTTTGTGGACGAGGGAGGCAACGACCACTACATAATCCAGTCCGGTTACGGAGAAGTCTCAGAACGAAGTCTTGCAGGATTCATCGACCTCGCCGGCGACGACCAGTACACTGTCTTGTCACCATCCGCTAATATCCATCCCTCGAACAGTATGTCCACCTCTCATGCACAGGGGAGCCTTTCCCGAGACCGGTAGGACATCGATAGACTCACTATCCACGTCAGGCCATGATCACAGGAGATGGGTATCCATATCCACTAAATCTACAGACCAAGCAGACAGAAGGGGGTTGTTTTTTCTCTTTCAGACGTAGAAAATACCGGCGCTTTATCGATGTTGGCCTAATCATCCACCATTTTCTTATAGAGAGGCATAACCGTGAGTCTGCGTAATCTTGTACAGCTCGTGTTGGTAGCCAGTATCTGCGGCATTGGGAGTCACGTCTCGGCATATGACGCCAGTCCGAATATCGGCACGGCAGAGGGTTCTTGTGCAGATGTGATTTTTTCAGCCTTTACGCCAGCCCCGTACTCCCATGAAAAGGGCAATGAGGCGGCGCCGAAGTCAGACTTCTCATTCCTGGCGTCGAAGGCAACCCGTATTGATAGCCTTAAGGTCACCGTCAAGGATGAGAAGGTCCCGATTACAATCACACCACAAGGTAATGGCTATCTGGTCAAAGGCAAACTGCCTGCCAGTGCAACGGGCTCCTACGTCCGGGTCGACATTTTTGCCGAAGGGCTTACCCTCTGTCAGCGCGCAGACGGCTGGCTCTTAAAAGTTGGAAAGTAATCTGACCTCACGAAGGGAACCGTGGGCAGGCAGTTGTCCTGCCCACATCACTCTGTCTATTTCTCCTCAAGAACAGCGTTACGGTTCCTCCTCTTCAACGGACTCGATCACATCTCGCAACCTTGCGACAAAAGCCTCCGGCTGACCGAGGGCACTCTCCGTCAATTGAAATTCACTGACGAGCACTCCATCTTTATCGACGAGTACGAGGCGATACCCTTGTTGCATGGAACACCTCTCTTCTACGAGGGTCATGTCAGAAGATAAGGGCCGACTTCTGGCAGGGAGCCTTCGGCTTTGGGTAGATTAAAATGGAAAACGAATACCGAGCTGAACCTCGTTCGGCACAAGATACGGCCCAAAGAGATTCCTCAATCCGACAGTGGTCGAGTTAGGATTAGAGAAGGCAACCGGCAGGGTATGGAGGGAGCGGTCGAATTCTGTGGCATAGCCACCACCAAACCCCGCACCAAGATAGGGGATAACTGTCGTACGCCCCACTGCAATCTGCGCTGAGAGGGTTGGAATTGTCCGCAAGGCCATAGCCGTCTCTCCAACTATCGAAAGAGATGATGTCGGCTTCGATTCCACATCCCCTGCCCTTACAAGAGCGGATGGTACCATTGTACCGGAGAGCGCTACCCCCATCGGAGTGGGTCCGACTTTCAGAGGGTCTGCAAGGGAAAGTGCCCCGCACAGACTCGAGGTAACGACAATCCCCACCCCCAATGACCATATGAAAAGACGGACTTGACGCATAAATCCACCATACAACCCCCAAGGCTTCGTTTCAAGAGACCTCCTGCGTCGGAGTGACATATCACTGATGGATCCCCCTTAATAGCCGTGACCGGCATCGCCAGCCGGCTACATGGTTACACGCGTGAGCGTATTCTCATCCGTATGGTGAAACAGATCCTTCCGTCCCGGTATACGAAGTTGCGTATCCTCTTTGTAATGAAATCGATTCGCATCAAGAATCGTTACCGTCAATTCATAGCGCACCGTCTTGAACTCCCTATTGAGAAACCGATTCGAACAGATCCCATAGGTCTCTGCCCCACCCTCCGCCACAAGTGTAAAGGATGTGGCTGTCGGCTCCACCGTACTACCAGCCATCAAGGCTACCCCACGTGGCACAATAAAACAGCGCAGCACCTGTCGTTCACCAGGATCCCACAACCAATACCCGACCTCTTCATGAAACGGATCAGTCTCTCCGAGGCGATGTGCAACCCTCGCATAGCGTAAACCGTACAACACCTGTTCGTGATTGCGCACCGCACCAATCGGAGCAAATGTGATCCTCTCACGAAACCGATTCTGCTCCGCCCCGCGATCATCTGATGGCGCCTCATCAGCGCCCTTGTCTCCCTCCCAGACACCCGCTAAGACCGTCAGTGGTCCAAGTTGGCCTGCACCGTTTGATTCCACAGTGTTCTCCCTTCTCTCCTCCACAGAAACGTTTGATGAAACACTCGCCCCTCAACCATCGAGTCGTGACAATACAGCCAAGTATTGTACCCAGCACGTTCAAACGGTGCAAATTGCAAACCGTACAAAGAAGGTGGCTGCTACCGAATGCACCTGCTGACTGGTATCGCTGTGATCCAAGTCACACATCCCCATTTCTCTTGGCGAGCCGAATCTTCCACGATATTGTTGCCTTCGACATCTCAATGAAACAGGTTGAGGAGCCTCGCCATGCAGTCGTATGACATGGTTGTCATCGGCAGTGGTCCAGCTGGCCAGAAGGCCGCCATCCAAGCCGCGAAACTGTCCAAACGAGTCGCCATCATTGAGAAAGCCCCGCAACTTGGTGGTGCCTCGCTCAATACCGGCACCTTGCCAAGCAAGACTCTTAGGGACACCATTGATTACATCCATGGATTGAGCAGGAGGGGATTGGCTCAGCTGGGCACTGACCTGACTAGCCGACTTACCCTCCCCGACCTCATGGTGCGAAAAGAACAGGTGATCGCCACTGAGGTTGATGTCGTCCGTCATCAACTCTCGCGCAATAAGATCGAGATTCTTCAGGGCACTGCCAGTTTTGTCGATCCTCATACGCTGAACGTTGTTAGATCGAATGGAACTGTCTATCAAGTCCAGGGGGGCGTCATCATTGTGACCACCGGATCACGCCCTCGCCGCCCCCCAGAGATTCCATTTAATGATCTCACCATCTGCGATTCCGATTCGTTTCTTCGTACAACCAAGAACCCAAACAGTATCATCGTCATCGGTGCGGGAGTCATCGGAACTGAATACGCCTCAATGTTGGCTGCCTTTGGGATCCACATCACACTCATCGATCGGCGAACCCAGATGTTACGATTCTTGGACCAGGAAATTGCACAGGCTCTCAATGGTCAGATGCAGCACAACGGCGTCACGATGAGGCTCGGGCAGGACTGTGTGAATGTTACCGTGAACGACGCGGGCCGCCCGACCGTACACCTTCAGGATAGACAGACCGTGACCGCCGACATGCTGCTCTACACGATGGGTCGGATCGGGAACACCGACACACTGAACCTCCCGGCCATCGGCCTGACGACAGACCAGCAAGGACAATTGTCCGTCAATGCGCATTATCAAACGGCTCTGCCCCACATCTATGCGGCTGGTGATGTCATAGGATTTCCAGCATTGGCCGCCACGGCAATGGAACAAGGTCGCCTTGCGGCGTGCCATGCGTTTCAGCTGTCCGATACACACCAGGTCAAGGTCATTCCATACGGCATCTACAGCGTTCCGGAAGTCTCAATGGTCGGTGTAACGGAGGAAGAACTCACAGCCGGCCATATCCCGTACATCACCGGCAGAGCCTTGTTCCGAGAAATGGCACGTGGCCACATCAGCGGCGACCTCCATGGTCTCTTAAAGGTGATCTTTCACCGTGAGACGCACGCGCTGCTGGGTGTCCACATCATTGGAGCTGGAGCGACGGAACTGATTCATATCGGCCAATCGATCCTGACCTATGGAGGAACGGTCGAATACTTCATCCATAACGTCTTCAATTACCCCACCATGGCCGAGTGCTATCGTACCGCAGCCCTCGACGGACTCAATCGGCTGCACCATCAGCCTTCATCACATTGAATCGGCATCAGGCCACCGGTTCGACCATACGAGAACCGGCCCGGGGCGGGAGTCAGCCTCATGAGCCTGCAGAAGGTTTGCTAAAACCATGAAAAGGAATATACTCAGCTTATCTTTCCTGATCATCATGAGCTACGTGGAGTCGTAGTCATGAGCACAATCCCGACTATTAGAGGTTCCCTCTCAGTATCACCCACCGCCGATCTCCCTCCGGAGATGGGCCACCCCAGGAGGTAGAGCCATGCCAATTCCACGCACACTGAAATCGCACCTTGATCGAGAGCACGTTCACTACGACATCTTGACGCACTCCCAAACAGATCGCGCTCGTGCCGTCGCCAAGACACTCAGGCTCCCCGAACAATCCATGGCCAAAGTGGTCATTGTAAAAGTCAAAGAACGGTTCGTCACCATGGTCCTACCGGCCCCCACGAAAATTGATTTCCAACGCCTGCGAAGAATATTTGGGACCCACCACGTCCGACTTGCAACCGAGGAGGAGCTCGCACATCTTTTCCCGGACTGCGAAGTCGGCGCGATGCCGCCGCTCGGCACACTCTACGGCCTTCCGGTCTATGTTGACCGCTCACTCATCAGGGACGAGGAGATCCTCTTTGAGGCAGGGACTCACTCAGAAGCGATCCGGATGCGCTATTGGGATTTTGCGGCTCTCGTATTTCCCACAGTCGCCGAGTTTAACCGGCCACCGACTGCGAGCTGCTGAACGAATCGTCTCGTAAGGGCCTCGACCAACGTACCGCCCCATTATCGACTCACGTGGTACGCATTATTCACAGCTGGTGTGACCAGCGAGCACCACCGAAAGTCTCTGCCCTCTGATCTGACGGGGTAGCGAGGTGCGGTTTTTTCTTTCCAAAGCTGTTATGCTGGAGCAGTGCTCTCACTGCATGTGTCACCTCGTCATGAAAGGACATCACATGGTGAAACATTCGCACCTCATCGCGATCAGTCTCATCGCTTCTCTCCTCTTCGTGCCAACCCTCTCCTTTGCAAAGGCGAGGGGATCAGGCGGAGGATTTTCGGGTGGGTCACACGGGGGAAATTCATCGATGGGTTTTGGTAGCCGCGGATCACGAACCTATCAGGACAACGGAGCCAAACCCATCGAACAGTCAGCTACACCCAGACCATCGGCAGCACCACCGCATCAGGCAACCAATAGCCCCATGTCTCAACCGATGCCGACCCCAGCTCCCTCCTGGTGGCAACGTAATCCTCTCCTCGCCGGAATCGCAGGTGGTCTAGCTGGAACCTGGCTCGGTCATATGCTGTTCGGTGCGACCGAAAGCACCGCCAAGACCACGGATGTGGAGTCAGGATCCGGATCGGGGTCAGGATCAACCTCAACAGCTCCATCAGGGAACTCCTTTGGACTCATTCTCCTCCTGATGGCGATCGGAGCGGGCGCCTTCTACTTTTTCAGAAAGTCTAAGCAGACTCCTGCACCGGTATTTACCGGACTCTCACGCAGTACCACTACAAGAGGAAGCCTTCTTGATGTCTCGGCTAATAGCTCCCCTGACCAAGTCGACACTGGTACCTACACCGTGACCACTGAAGACAAAGCAACCTTCCAGCAGCTACTGACAGATATCCAATCTGCGTGGAGCACACAAGATGTGGCGGCATTTCGCCGGTGTGTGACGCCGGAAGTGCTGAGCTATTTCAATACGGCCTTGGCCGCGGACAATAGTCGAGGAGTCCAAAACCGTGTGGAAGATGTGGTGTTGCTCAAGGGTGATGTCCGCGAGGCCTGGTCGGAAGACACCACGGACTATGCGACTGTGGACCTCCGCTGGAATGCCCGTGACTATACCGTCTCCACGACAATCCCACGTGGAGAGCCCGGCCATCTGATCGACGGCAGCATGGACACCCCGACAGAGTCCTGCGAAGTCTGGACTTTCATGCGCGTGCGGGATGGTCGATGGCTCCTGTCCGCCATCCAGCAGGAGTCGTGAACAAAAGGCGGCTGACTCATAGAGTCAGCCGCCGAGCCATTTCCCCAAACAGGGCGTGAGCACATACGCAGCAGCCGAGACCAGTACCCCTATCACCACACCCAACAGTCCTGCCACATAGAGCCCCGCAAACGGCGCTGTGAACACGGCTATGAGCATGAAGAGGGCTATCGAAGGATGGGCCTCATAAAATGTACGGCGGGATTCGGTTGAAAATGAAACGGCAGAGGAACCAGGTCGATAAGACATGTTGAGAGTATAAATGAAGCCACCTACTCCTGTCAGTGAAAGGTTGGCTCCGCCCCTGTTTCTTTCTCCAGATCTCGCATCCAGGCGAAAGCCGCACATGTCGACCGACTCGTTCCCCAATAGAGTCGTTGTAGAGCGCCATTGCAGGTATTACCCGCGCATTTCAATCCCATCATGATCTCCACTCATTGGTGAGGCTCTATATCTCCAAGCCTTCGTGGATCGATCGTCTGCCCCGTCATCGTCCCTTCAACACTCGCGAGATAGGCTTGCGCCACATGCACAGCCGGCATGCCGTGCGACGGATCCATCTTGCGTGCAATCAATGTTTCCGTGACCCAAGGTGGACTGATGACATTGACTCGAATCCCACGCGGCAGTTCCAGAGCAGCCGCCCGGACGAAACCTTCGAGTCCCGCATTCACCATGCTGATGGAGGCGCTGCCCTTGATTGGTTCATGACTGAGCACCCCGCTCGTGAGCGTAAACGACCCACCATCAGTGATGAACTGGCGACCGATCCGTGCGAGATTGGCCTGCCCCATGAGCTTGTTCGAAAAACTGAACAGATAGTCTGTATCCATCAGCTCGTCAAGAGTCCCAAACTTCGCCTGCCCGGCCGCACTCACCACCGCATCGAATTTCCCCACCGACTGAAACATCGCGCGGATCGAATCTGGCGACGCCAAATCGACATGCACAGATCCGGTCTTGCGCCCAGCTACGACCACCTCATGCCGAGCCGACAGCGCGGCCACCACGGCTGACCCAATCGTTCCTGTTCCACCAACGACAATGACTCGCATCACTCGTTTCCTTCACGCATTAGATTTTCTAACTACCTCACCCCCGCCACTCCATCTCCCAGGATTTGCGCATAGTTAATGATCGAATGGTCGAAGAGCCGATTGTCGTCGTTCTTCTTCGAATCTGAGATTGGCCGCTCCTCACCATGATGTTCAAAGGAGAATGGCGGTACGGTCGGCACAATGGTCGTCACAGGATCACGGTCGTTCACATAGCGCGTGTGGGGGGTTGAGACAACGAGGCTATTCTGTGTGATGTGCTTTCCCACACGTGGCTCGCCGAAGGTCACAATCCGGTTGAACTTGCGGGTCATCCCCGCAATAAGCGCCATGGCCGCCCCCAAACTATGCCCCGTCACATACACCTCCCTATCATCGGTTGTTTGGAACGAATTGAGATCGGCCTCAATCTTCGGCCAGAGCTCCATTGTTGCGGCTAGAAACCCCCGATGAACCTCGGCTCCATTGTAAGGAACTTGGAGGAAGTTCAGATCGTCGAGAATGTCCGTCGCTAAAAATGTGTTCAGTCGCTCTGGTAGTTCGAAGCCGACAACTTCCGCCGCCTTTCGTAAAAACTCCGGCGTTTGAACGGTGACCTGTTCTGTCCCTTCCGTTCCACGAAACGACACAATCGCAACCTCGTCCCAATGCACCAAGATCGCCTGTCGTCCTCTGATAACGCCGTGGTGATCCGCCTCGCTGGCATAAGACTTAATGGTTGCCCCCAGCTTCCCGAGCAAGGTCTGATTAAATGCATCATCCACATACGCCGCATGCGCTATGTTCGCGAAGACATAATCAGGATCGCTTCGCCACACAGCTCGGAATCTGTCTGGTCTATCAATGCCAGGAAACGGGGCGTAGTATTTTGGATTGAACAGTGCATCAAAAGTTCGACCTCTGTTTTGAACCGCCTTCATGGTCGGTTCCTTTTCAACGATACTGTACCTAGTCGAACCCATATCGTAGGACTCTGAGAGCTGTCAATTCCTGTTCTGTTTAAAGACACGCCCACCCCATCTCAAGAGGGAATACCGTTCAATTGCTCCCCCGCCGACTGAAACACCATGTAGGTCACATGCGGCGACGACAAATCTACATGAGCTACGCCTCCATTGCTATCGACAGTTATCATCCGTGACCCAAGCCAATGTCACTGAGTCATCGGCAGAGAGGAGCATGACAGGCAACAACCTGAAATTTACACCGTTTCTCCTCGACGGCATTTCTCCATAAACAGAAACGGGTAGGGGACCGCTCCCCTACCCGTTCATACGAGATCGCTGACACTGAAGGCCTTGATTCTTACTTTGCTTCGTTCAAATGCGTCAGCGCCGCTTCGGCATGTTGCGTGGCAACGTCGGCATGGCCCGCCTTACCATGCTCAATGGCTTCCGTCAGATGCTTGATCCCTTCGCCCAAATGCGGATTTTTCCCGCCTCGTTCGGCATAATTCCGTGACTTTTCCGCATGCGTCGCCACTGCGTCAGCATGCCCTTGTTTACCATGCTCCACCGCTTCTTTCGCGTGCGCAATGGAGTCTAAGACGTTCCCGGCTGGAGACGGTTGAGCGTTGAGCACAGGGACGCTCACCAGCATCCCAAGCGTACCTAGAACCGCTACACCACGACAGAATGTACTGATCATCAGTGTCCCCTCCTTGGTTAAGAATCCGCTACAGATAAGGCCAGCCCACACTCTTATGCCCACCGTAGCACGGCCTTTCCCCTGCCTGTCAAGAATGGATGAACAAGGGATAAGCAGTTCATTTCCGATAACTCCTCCCGGAACACCCTGATGATGCCTTGCGTCTCATGCTCTTGCCTCAGCTCCCTCACGGAATTTGACAAGCGTTAGGAAACGGCGTGCCGTTCGTTTCAAATCCTCTCGCGCGGAGAATTCTTGCCAGTTCCGAGACCGGATATTTCAACGAGCATGCCGTCTCTATCAGCGCATGTCCCGCCATATTAAACGTGGCATCTTTGGAGAGCAGGATATGATGCTGCAGAATGACACGATCAGCCTTGTCTGCACCGAGCGCTGTGCGGATCAGCCACAGCGCCGCTGACCACATTTCCCCATCGTCGTGTACTTCCCCAACCATGTCTTCAGGGTAATGTTTATTCCCATCCAAACGCCGCAAACACGTGGGCGTGCCGGTTCGATAGGTCGTCGAATCCCATTCCGCCAGACAGACTTTTTCAGGGACCCCATTGAGCAAGATCGTGTTGTACCGCTCTCCTAACGTCCCAGACCAATAGTCCCCAAATCCCTCCCCCATTGCTCCTGACTCAGCCTTATTGCCGAACCGTTCAACCAGATTGTCTTGAATCGAATGTCCGTACTCGTGCCAGATCACTTCGGCATCTTCTGCATCATCGACGCCGCCTGTCCCAAAGGTAATGTTCTTGGAGGAAGAGGAAAAAAAGGAGTTATCTTTCGCATAACGATCAATACTAAACACTTGCTGTCGAGCGTTGATCGACTTGGCACCGGTAAACCCTAACTCTTGGATGCGCTGTTGGGCGAAATCCAAAAAGTAGTAGCCCATCGTTTCACTCAACCCATTGAGGCTCCGATCGAAGAGAAATTGATGAGTCGGGCTGTAGACACGCTTCTTCGAAGCACTGCTTGAGGCATAGGCTCCTTCCAGATAGCCGGTTCCTGACAATCGCTCCAAGCCTACCGTCTTGTAAGCCGACGAGGGGACAGTCGACGCTGCATCGTCGTTGTCTCGCAATGATGGGTCGCCCGTGGCTACAACGGCATTCGTGACGAACACCTGTCCCACCCCTCGGGTCGGCGGGGCGTACCGATTCAGATCCTCCGTGGGTTTCAGCACCTGGCCGGTTTTGGTGTCGACGAATATTTGCCAGGTCGGTCCCCATGTGTGGTGGATCACTTCCCAGGCTAGCGTGGGCGTGCCCTCCTCGACATAGACAACCAGGCTGGCGGTCGGGGGCGGAACGGCTTCATCGGAAAGCCCTTGAGATTGACTCTTCTCAAGGTGGGTGCGCCCCGCTGCGATGGCTTCATCACGAGTTATCACCGGAGTCGGATCGACGAGACCGACCAGTGGAACATATGAATTATTGACGGCTCTGATTCGACCTTCTCCGTCGAATTGCACTTTGATCTGCCCGTCATAGACCGGAATGCCCTGATGTCGTTGCGTGAAGACAAACTGGGAACCGATGAGGCTCTCAGTCTGTTTTGTCACAGACAGGTCGGTGAGAGTCGAATCGAGCCTGAAGAGTTGGGCATGCTCAGACAGGAATCGTCGCACCGATGATTCGGACGGTCTCATGGTTTCAGAAAGCGCCCCATAGATGGTGTGCGGTGAACCAGATCCATGTCTCCAGAATCCAGTGATTTTGCCCTTTGCCTTCCCCTCAAGCACCGCCCAGAGCGGAAGGAGATTTGGATCCGCTTTTCCAGCCAGTTGTATTGGCTGATGAAGGCCACCTTGCTTCCCTGGCAAAGCAGGATCGGGGGCTCCCCATGCGTGAGAAGGCATAAACTCACCGAGGACGAGGAAGAGAGCGAGGGACATGCAAGCCAGATGAGACAGCCATGAAGGCGGAGATTGTTTCATGGGGCGGAACTCCTTATCTGAAACTGGCCATGAATACTCCATACAAGCGCCTCTATCAGCACACGAGATCAACCAGCGGAAACTATTTACGCACTTCTTATACGAGAAATCGGGCACCCTACCGAACACAGCGCTACTCAGCCACGTCAAAGCGTAAGCCGCTCGAACCTTCTCCGCGGCCGACCGTTTTACGTCGACCAATCCACAACAGTGGACTGCCGTTGAACCAGCGCGCGTATTGGAAGGAGCGAGTAACGCGTGCACCTTCACGTGGGATCTCTTCTTCAAAAATATCCAATGGCCCTGCGCTCGGTTTCAAAATTTGGCTTATGGCAGGCTGAGGCTTGAGAGAGCCGTCCTGACGGAGAACTGTACCGCGACGGAGACGGATGGCATGTTGGTTGCCCTGAATCTGAACCGGGATGAGGGGAATCCAATAGCCAGGGACTTCTGTCGAGAGGCGCCATGTAAGCGCACCGTCGCTGGAAGGTTCGGACGTCGATGGTTGATTACGAGTTCTCCTGGCAAGCTTATCGTCTCGCCGATTCAGCGGGCGGCCGGAGGCCCCTTCTGCGATCCGTTCAACCCCCCAAGCAAGGTTGGCCATCTCGTCGCGCAAGAACAACACGTCGTCCAGCGGCTGGCTTTCCATGGTACGTTTCAAGGTCGGAGCCAAGAAAAGATTCGTCGGCGTATCCGCATTGCCGCTGTTTTTGAACATCCGCCAGTGACTCGAAGCAGGATGGGTGGATCGATCGATCGATGGAATCAAGGTGCGGACGCCGAATGTATCGGTAATGACCAGCGAGTGGATCCTGCAAATCGAGCCGACAGGAACGTCCACGGGAATTACAAACCAGTCGTTGCCATACGTGATGGCAAAGTCGACCAACAGCATGCGAGCCAAATCGTCAGGGTCGGACTCCACGGCACCAAAATCTACGGATGCATCTTCGAACTCCCACCAGCGCGAGGCCGGCATGCCCCGATAAGTCACCGGTGCGGGAATGGTCGTACGGGTGATCGGGAGCGGGTTGACGCCGGACGTTCGATCTTCATTCGCGCCGAGTGTCTCGCCCATCTTGACGTCGAAGTCGTACCAGTCGAGTTCACCGTCGTAGTAGTCCGACGTCAACACCCTTGGTGGGCTGGTTGGTGCTTCGACGGAGAATGCATATTCCATACGCTGTGGCGACCATGCTTCGGCTTGACCAGTCGGTTCGCTGAACAAGGCTTCGTACCAACGAATAAATGCATCCTTCGTCGTCGCAAACGCCCCGGCATCGGGAAGATCAATCACCGGTGTCGTTGGGAGTGGTGTGTTTTTTAGTTTGCCATAGAGCGTGACTCCGTCCGGAACGCGGCCTGACATCACGGCAAGGAATCGCTGTGCCTCGGTGTCGACATCAGCCGCGAGCGCCTCACTGCGCGTCGGCAACGGAAACGCAGCCAGGAAACCTTGGTGATATTTCGTGCCGTAGGGAGCGCGTGCCATCAACCGTAAGAAGTGTTGTCCGGCTTCGACGATCACACGCAACCGCACAAGCGTACCAGGCTGAGGATGTACGGCCTCACGCTCCACAAACGTCTCCAACGGAACCTTCTTCGGGTCAAATTTCACCGGCTTCGCCGCACTGTTTTTCGGAAGATACCTGGTCAGTTCCGCACACTCGGCTCGCAGCCGAGCCGACACGGGTGTGCCATTGTCATCCCCCTGTAACTCGCCAAGCTGCCACTGGCGCGCCAACAGCCACAAGGGATCATAGATTCTGGCCTTGAGTGTTTCCTGCTGCGATGCACCTCGGACGTTGGGCTCTAACCTCGACCATGTCGTGATGGATGACATAACAACCTAGTTCCTCTTCAAGAAGTCTGTGGAGACGGTATGGCCTTCCGCGTTGAAGGCGAAGTATGCCGCGGGAAGATAGTGCGCGGTCTCGTCGAGCAGATCGGGCGTGACGGCCCGCATGTGGACCAAGCTGATCGTTTCCCGCAAGACTTGCTGTAGCCACGGAATCGTCCAGAATGCTTGCTCCACCGGATTGGGATGAGCGGCCACCAAAATGGCCTGCGGCGCGACGGAATCCGGCTGATTGTACTGAAACACGACGCCGGTGGTTTCGCTCGCATTGGGCACGACTTCCACCCACTCATCGATCAGCAACCCGGCAATCGCAGGTTGTGTGAAATCAATGGCCTCAGGGATGTGCACGATCAATGACAGCCGACCCGGGGGAACTGGCTTGTCCGGAATAAACGGTAAGCCGACCCATCGATCGCCGTCGGCTTGGGGAAGCTGGGCCACCTGCAGCGTGAGCGCGTCGCCGTTGTTGAGCGCCTCGGCATATTGCAGCGCATCATCGAACCACGCGACATTCTCACGAACGCGTGCCATGCGTTGGTGGAACGTCACCACATTGAGCGGATCACCATCTTGGACTGCCGTGCTTGTACCCAACGCCCGTTGGATCTCCGCCAAATTCGATGGGCGGAAGCGCGGCAACACCACGAAGCTCTTGCCAAAGAGATGTTTCAGCTGCTCTGTGGAATCCGTCGTGACATCGGCTTTTGCAAGCCGCTCCGTTGCTTCACGATCGAGCGATCGCGCCTGAAAGACGAGCGTCTTCATGTCCGTATCAGTCTGGCCGGCCGCCGAGATGGGGATGGCTCCTGGGATACCAAACAAAGCCATCGTCTGCATCGCGGACCGCAGCGGCGCGAGCGTGGTGAGGGTCGCACCATCCAGTGCCGTCTTCAATTTGATCTGCAGCTGACGCAGCGATGTCAGCGCACGGTTTGCCCGCACCTTCAAGTTGGCCGAATCGAGAGCGCTTGAGGAATCACCGATAGCGGCAGGATTCAAGTCACCCGCACGAAGTGCGCGCCCGCTGGTCAGGAGACGGCGGGTCGTTCGCATCACTTCGGCGAACTCCGACCAACTGACATCCGTCATCGGCCATGAGGGATCTCGCAAGGGATTGAGTCGCAACGTCTGTGTCGCTGTGAGAGCCACCTTTCGCCGTGCCAAAAATATGAAGCGCTGCTCAAGCTCAGACAGCTGCGAATCTTCGCTTGCCTCCTGTGCGTGAATCACATCGAGCGGCGCCAGCTTCAGATCGTTGAGCCGAAACTCCTGCCTATCGATCACTGCGCCGGTCATGCCATTCACACGCTCGACCACGCAGCGAACCTTCATGGGATTGCCCAGCAGCTTCGCTGCCCATGCGTTGAGAAACGGTTCGGCCAATGCCCGATGGGTCGACGTCCAGTCTGCAAGGGCGGCCGGAGTGCCGGGAAACAACGTCACCACACGATGAGTGAACGCGGAACCTGTTCGCGGTGTGCGGAGAACTTCCAAGTCCGGCGGCGGCGCTTCGCCACGTTCTAAGGCGTCCAGCGTGGCTGCGGCACGGCTGGGATTCCCTCGCACGACGTGATAGGCACTTTCGGCCAATAAGGCATCGCTCAACGCATCCACGCTGGTCGCCAAAGCATCGAGTTCGACATTCACAATCGGCGGCACCGGGAACCCTGCCCGATTCCCCACAACCTGCAAAACACGTGGCCGTGCATTCGGTTCGTTGATCTGGCGCAAGAGGTTCAGTCCGTCCACCACATGGTTAGCCGGGACGCTCTCCACCGCCTGCCCATTCTCATCCACGCGCGTAGCCGTCAGCGGCGCTTGCTCTCGGAATGCGGCAATGAAGGCATCAAGCCCTCGTTCGTGCAGGCTGCGCTCGAAGCGATATCCCAACAGCGCGCCGAGCGGCTGTCCGGACCGCACCCCATCGAGCAGGTATTGCGCCGTGCGAGCACGTTCGGACGACAAATCGATCGCGAGTGGATCGGCTTCAGGATCGGACGTGCGACCGAAACGCGTCAGGTGTCCGCTTCGCAACACCGCCACGGTCGCAGCCTGATCGAGTGACGGCGCATGAACAAAACCGGGATCATTCGCCGAACCGAAGAGTGGTCCAGATTCGTTGGCTGGCGCAGTTACCTCCGTCCGTGGCGGCCCAGGTTGTAGATTCTCAACCCAACCATAGCCTCCCAGATAGACCCCAATAGGATCTTTCTGCCGCATGATCTTCAGGCGTTTCGTGGCAAATGACGTCGCCCAGGCATCCAATCGATGCGAGGTCACATCGAGCGTGCTGCGCATCAACATCGACAGCTTGCGCGGCTTCAACACCTTCAACGCCGTGAGGCTCTTGCGAAAATCTTGCACGGCTCCGTCGGCCGGTTGCGTGAACGCCTGTCCTGTATGCAGTGCGGCAGCCATGACGCGGTCGAGCGGCGTTTCCATCGGAAGTTGGGAAAAGCGGACATGCTCTGGCTCAGCCCGCCGATGGGGTTCACGGCCAAGCATGCGTGCCGCGGCGTTCGCATATTCGGTCATCATCGAATGACGCAGCAGCAGATACAGGAGGCTGAATGGGGTGGGAATCAATGTGTTTTGGACAATGTCGTCGAGCGTAGGCGCTTTCAATAACTGGTCGATGTAATTGAAGATAAATTCCTCGCTCGACGAAGCCTGGACCAACGGCAGGTTCAAGGAAGAACGTGCAGGATCGCACACCGTCAGCGCCGCGCGCGGCGTGACGCCGCGAAGCCCCGCAATAAGGTTCAGCGCCGAAATCGCCTGTGACCGCTGCACTCGATTCCAACCGTCGGGTGTGGGCGTCCGCAAAAACTCGAACAGCTCTTGGGTGTAGAAGAGCCCGAAGATATGCCGGATGGAGTAATCCGTCGACAACGCATCCATCGCAAAGACTTCGCTGAAGTCGATATCGGGATCACTGTGATTGCCCATACGCGCGGCCGTCCGGCTTTCATCGCTCCAGTAGTCTTGGAGGCGACGGATCAACGCCACTACAGCGCCATCCTTTGAGGCGAGCGTGCCGTCCTCCGGCATGGCTCCCCACAAGTCGAGGGCCGTGACGGGCAGAATGCCGTAGGGTTGCTTGCCGACACGGATGGTGGGAAGGGGGCCACCCGCCCTCACGTAATCGACAAAGTGATGGCGCGCCCAGTCCAGATTCACATCAATTTGGTCTGGGGGGAAGAGGCCGGGTTGATCGCCGTTGACATCCCCGAGCCCGATCATTTGCTCCAAATAGTAGCCCCAGGTGGATGGCCATAGTGCGCGATTCATGTCGCGGGCTTCCTGTTGTTCGCGCGCATCCGCGTTGCCGGTACGTGCCAGGAGCGTTGCGGGAACACCAAGGATTTTCGAAAGGATATCCCCGTCCGATCCATCCTCTGGCTGAAACTGGGGAGCACCGAGAATCAACCGAAAGCTCTTGTCGTGTCCCGGATCGTCGGTGCGAAAACCGGAGGCACCGTCTTCCGTATTGTTGGTCGGCGTGCCTTGCGTAACGAGACTCATGCCGTCAGTGTATTGGTGCGCCTCGATCAATTCTTTGAGTCGAGCCAATGACGCTGTGCCATCCAGTGATTTCTTCACACCAAAGACCAGGAGGAGATCGATTTTCGGCGTTGCCGTCGGCAGCTGCATGCGCAGCCCCATGCCGATCCGCTCCGCTTCTTTGAAGTCAACCATCCACGTCATGCCCTCATCGACGGCGAGGGCCTCGTCCCCTTGACGAACGGTAGCTTGCGGGTTGGGGCCGACCGGCACGATGTCCGGGATCAGGTTCCCGGCCACGGTCACGGCGCTGGTCCCCTGCACAAATGCCGTCGCGATCCACTGATCGGGAAGCACCGTCGTGCGTGGGGCGCGAGTCCAGGTTTCATTGCCCTGGGTTTGAGGGCGCATCGGTGGCGACGGAAATCGGGGCGGCTTTGTCGGCCGGTCCGACTGATTCGTCGGCGTCAACTGCCGTACAATCCATGAGGCACGCTCGGCACCATACCGATCTGCAAGTTGGCGCCATGCGTCCTTCTGCGCTTCTTCCGTCTTCGCACTCCAGAGCAGGGTGTGGAAATGCTTGCCCCATACAACTTCGTCAGTCGTCAACTCGGGCTCATGCGTGTCCACATGAATCTTGTCGGGAAACACACGGATCCGCAGTTCTTGCCCGAAAAAGCGGGTTTCCAGGCGAACCGGAAACAGCACAAGTGGACGATCACCATTGATCAGCAAGGGGTCAGGCATAGTTCTTCCTTCACGGCAACATCTGTCTGGCAAGGATCGCGATGCGCACCGGCTTCTGCAGCGTGATGCGTGCCATGTGCGCGCCGTTCGCCCCCCACTGGGCTCCAGGCGGGTTGGCGGACGTATCGGGAAGCGGTGGCAACGGCGATGCAGGTTTCACTCCGACTTTGACGTGGGTCATCGCACGAAGCTCCGTGGCGGTCTGTACCAGGTGTCGCCATGTGAGCTGATTCCAATCCGTGACGCGTGACGGCTGCGGATCGATATCCTTCGGCATATCGAGTCCAAAGTCAGGCTCGCCGGGCTGTTGTTGGATCACAAAAAACCAACCGGGATCGGGATCAATGCCTCGAGCCACACTTGCCGTCAGGTCGAAACCGAAGAACACCACATCAGGCGACACCGAACCACGAAACAAGGGATAGCGCTCCTCCGTCGTGAGTTTCGGATTAGTGGCCGTTCCCGTGGCCTTTGCGGCATAAATCACGGCATTGGGATAGCGCCGAAAGAGCTCTCCACGGACCAAGAGCACTAATTGATCGGGATTGCCGGAAGCCGATGGATTGCGGCCAAGCGGACCATTCCACGTATGGATAGGCTGCATGAATTCTTGCTGTACCGAACCACGACGATTCCAGAAGAAACGGAAATAGCTGCCGCGTCGATCTGTGGGATATTCGCGCCACAGCAACTCGCGACCCATTTCGTGATTCAGCCCGATCATGAACGCTTCGATAAAACGCGAGTTCGGCTGCACCAGCGTGACGCTGTTCGGTGGAACGTCCTCCAGCCCAGGGAGGAGAAATTCCGGAGCCAATTCCATGAGGCGCTCGGACATCGGCGCTGGAAACTGTGGATGTGCCACGACTTGCTCTTCGTCCTGAACTACTGCCTCGTTGAGGCCTCTTAACCCAGGAATGATCGACACCTGCTTCGGTTGTAGCCGCCCTTTCAGCGATCCCAGATCGGGAACGCGGAACACGATTTTTCCCGTTTCTCCGATACGTACCAGCTTCGATAAATGTGCGAAGGCGGCCTGGCGAAACTCAGTCATCGGTGTGGGCTCGCGTGGCCCACCGTCGTCGACGGCGCGAAAACTCTGCCCCTGCGTTTCGCGAATCGTCAGGACGGGCGGCCGCACGGTGGGAGTGAAGACTAGCGGCTTGATCTCGGACCTGAGGACAGAAGGCCGAACGGGAGGGGTGAAAATAGGCGGCGGCACAGTGGAGGTAAAGTTGGAGGGTACCAGTCTCGCCTGATCAATGTGCGGTGTACCGGCAGCATCCGAGACGCTTTTGATCGTGGCCATACGGCCGACGAAGATTCGCGGTGGAGGCGTGATCACGATCCGGTTTACCGGCGGCAGCGACTGGAAAAGTTTCATCATTGGACGCGCCACGATTTGCGTCTGCACAATGGCCGGCGTCAGTGCGCGCCGGTTGATCGGCCCACGAGGACGTGCCACTCGCCGTAACACTGCAGATTGGAATCCCGGTACCTCCGATCCGCTCAACTGCCACGCCACAGTGCGCTGAACATTGCTCTCGCCCACCTTGACCGACACCGCGACTTTCGCCAGGCTCGAACCGGTGACCTGCAGCAAGCCATCATCGTCGATCGACCTGACATGGCGTCCCCATGTCGCCTCTCGCGTGGCGGCGGCCAACTGCCTTCGCCGCCGCTCTTCGTTGTCTTTCTCAATCGCATCCACCTGCTGCCAGGCCGACGCCATGAGATGTTCTTGATCTTCCTGTACGATGCGCGTACCAAGGCTCGCGGCAATGCGATCGCGCGGATCCAGGTTGAGATCATTGATCCAATGCTGCGGCGTAGCGTTCATATCCACCCGCTCCCTCGGCGGATAGGTCAAGCCGTAGATGGGTGGCGCGACGATGGGGTCCTGAGTCACCGGCTGGTTCAATGCATTGACTGGCGAGTTCAAAATGTCCGCAAGCTTGCCCTGCAGCAGTTTGAGGACCGGTTGCGGCTGGGCCGTCACGGGTTCCGGCGGCTTGAGAATGCCTTTCATGGCAATCATCCCACCGGAAGGGAGCCCGAATCCCGGCTTCGTCAGATCGAGCAGTCGTGTTCCGACGTGTTCGGGAAGCGGCTGTGGCCTCAGGTCGCGCACCAAGGATTCGAAATCGCCTTCAGGCCCGGTCGTGAATTCCCATGAGTACAACACCGGCAACTGAAAGGGCGCAGTGGGTTGACCGAGGCGCCATGCCGGTTCGAGCTTTTCAAGCTCGTGTTCGGCGACAGGAAGGCCAAGCGCAGCTTTACGTCCCACTTCAAATGTCGGCACCACACAGGCTATATAGGCGACATCCGGATCGAGACGTCGTGGACACATGAGCCGCGACACCGTGCGCGCTGGAGCATCTTCGATGGTGTTCTTGAGCACGGACACCGTATCCGTTGAGGCCCCCACCACCTGCGCATGGGCCCATGCCCACGATTCTTCAAGATCAGGCAGGTCCTCCGCCACCGGACTGGTGAGATCAAGCACCGGTAACGGCGAAGCATCCGTACGCCCGAGCGTGACACTTGCCCGCTTGCGCACCACGACCAGACAGATCCACGGCCGCAATCGCTCTCCCGCACCGGCTTTTGCCGGTGTGAAGAGCCACGGAAAATCGGGACGGTCGAATTCAATCAGTGGGAAAAAGTTCGACTCAAAGTTCGTGGTGCGATGCCGAGGCTCGACTCTGACGACTTGCTTGGGATCAATCGCGGTCACATCACCGGGGCCGTAGAGACGCACATCCCGCCCAGGCACAGTGAAGTTGGTCAGCGTCACGCTCACCGGAAGCGAGACGTCGGCACGCTGAGCGGGGCCTAGGGAATCCGGCGTCGTGATGCCGGCGGCTGCACCTTGCCGGACCCACGGTAAGAAGTGTCGCGCTGCAGTGTCTGCCATAGGATCTGCTCCTTCTTGCCCCCGGCTCTGCCGTCTTGCACGTCTCCGGTGTGGGCATCACACCATTTCGTTACCGCGTCACGAGGACTTGGAAGTTCGCCGCATCCTTCTTATTCAACTTCTTCAGGACATCGGCAGCTTCGAGCCGTGTGGCGAACGTCGTCGTCCCCTCAAGATTGGACAAATCAACCTTGGATCTCACCGTAAACGTCCTCGGAACCGACTTGGACGGAATCGTCGAACCACGATACCGGATCGCACCGAGACGCGATGCGTCACTGATCCCGACCGCACTCCACTCAGAAAACCGATTCGCGACATTGACCGGAATGGTCGTCGTGGTCCGCGGCGCTTCGGGTGGACTCGGAATCACGATGTCTTCAAAATCCGCGGCAGCGGACACGGGAATTCCGCAATCCACCGCCTGGCTCCCAACGCGGACACCGGCAGGCAATAATTCAAACGACGGGCTCGACAGCTTCTGATCATCCGTCAGGTCACGGAACTGCGCCGGTGCGAAATGATCGCGTACGAGATCGTCGGCTGCCGGAATCAATGCGGCGCCGCCCACCGTGATCTGCCGGATCCGAAACTCTTGCGTGCCACCCACCGGCCTCGTATTGCCGAAGCGCGAAATCGGCGTATTGAGCGGCACCACATTTTGCTTCACCGTCAAAGTGCTCAGCGGATGAATGCGAACCGCACCGGCCGGCCCCTCGCGTAAGCTGACGAGACGCTCGCCGGTCCCCGGCATGACGGCGTTCCATGCGGCGGCATCGGCCAATGCGGTGCGCAGCAAAGCCCCCACGTCGACAGGCGCAGGCAACGGGGGTTTTTCGCCCGACACCAGCGTGACGGTGAACGACACACTGAAATCCACCCAGCAGATTTCGAACGTCGCCTTGCCCTTGACGTTCAGCGGACGGGGGCCTGAGAGCTCGCCTGCGAAGCTGACTTTGAACAGATTCGTCGAGCCGACTTTCAACTGCAATGACGCGTACAGCGAGGCGACAAAGTGGAACGGATCAAACTGTATCAGCACATCGTACCCGGCTTGACCCGAGATGCTGAATTTTGACTTCTTGGCGAACAGCTCGGCATGCGCGCCGAACTGCACCGTGTTCGATGTGATGGCGAAGTATGAGTCGCACCGGATCTTCAAATCATTCGAGTCTGCAAAGACGATCGCCGCACGTTGCATGCGCTCCAAACCCGGAGGCGGGATGAACGCCGGGTGCAACCCACCGACAGAGAGGGCGAAGAACGGCTGATTGCCCCAGCTCAGACGCATGCGCATCTCGCCGGTGATGACGAATCGATCGACGAGGCGCGAATCAAACAATACCGCATCGAGGAACGCGCGTTTCTGGTCAAAGTCGACCCCGCCGAAGATGTTCATCTGCAGGCGAACGAGGTCCAGATCTTTCTTCGGCAGAACGGCTAAGACCTGCCCCATGATGAGGAATCGTGTCCGCACACCCAGTTCGAGGATCAGCGCCAGATTGATGGTGATCAACGGCGGTGTACCCCATGTGATCTGCGCCACGAGGCCGAACAAGTAGTGATCCCGCGCCACCGGAAAAAAGTTGCGAATCACGCTCAGATACTGCGGCGCGTTGCGGATTAGGTCTTTCGGTGCAAGCACCGCGTTGAGCGTGTTGGCGCGTACACCTGCCTGCACCGCATCTTCGTTGACTGTGCGATGAATGCCTAGCAGCCCACCAATGCCGGTGAGCATGAATCCGAAGCCGATCGGAATAGGCTTGAAGCCGTCGGCGGTGATGATCACCAGCAACGAAAATCCACCGCCCGGAATGTTCGTGTTCAGCAGGCCCAACGCCGACAGCGATGCGAGGCCTTCGATCTCCAAGTGCAGCGCGCCGGCATACTGATCGTGCTCACGATCCAGATCCAGAAAGCCGCCGCCGTGAACGACCTTGCCGTCAATATCCAGACCAATGGCCATAGGCGGCTGGAATCCGAAATCTAAATCGAAGAACGTCAGATTCCCATCCGGCTTAGCGAAATCCGCGGAAACCGCTAAGCCCATCTTATCGAAACTGGCAGTGACCGGCCCTAACGTGACGTCGGCTGCGACGGTGGCGGCAAACGTCAGCTTGGCCTTCCCGTTGTCCGTCTGAGGCGAGAGCGCCAACGACAGGAATTGAATGTGCACGGGTCCGAACGTCTTCCCGACCGGCGTGATGCGGTTGAGATCCGCGTCGTTGTCGTCGCCCGTCGCAACGTCACGAGAAGCGAGGGCTCTGGACCCTGCGGCCAGCCTCGGTGACGAAGAGGGAGGAGGCGGCGGATTGGTTTGTTTCAAAACGTTGCCCTTTCCTCCTTCGAGAAAAAAGCCCCGCTCAGTCGACCACCCCAGCCCCAGATTCAACGGAATTTTCTTCTCGCCCGGCAGAATCTGTGAGAGAAATCCGTTGCCGGACTTGTCGAGAATCAGCACCAATTCGCTCTCGCGCGCGAGAGCCCGCACGCCTGCCACGGCGGGAGACAATTCAAATTCCGTTTCAAATTTACCGAATTGCAGATGCGAGCCGTCTTCCTTGCCGAGCCGATAGAGCGGCGCTTCGGCACTCCCTCCCTCAAAACCGAACTTGATACTCGGCTGTCCCGGACCACCCACGCTCGACTTGGAAAACTCGTCGAGATGAAAAAATAAGTCCGCGGCCGTCACTGACGGTGTGACTTTGAAGCGCCAATCTTTGTTGATAGGAACATTGATGCTCGCACCGAATTCGAAGGAAACCATCAAGCCAGGCCCACCATGAATCTTCGGGACGAACAACAACGTGAGTGTGCCGTTCTTATCAATGGCTTTCTTAGGGTCAGTGGGATCGCGCTCCTTCCAATTGAAGCGGAGCGAGAGCGTGCGCTTCGACATCTTGTCGAGGAGCGGTGTGGCGGAACCGGGCGCTGGCTCCCAACCGTAGAGCGGCTCGATGGCCAACGTCGAAAGATCGCCGTCGTCCTCCCGAGATGTGGACGATGTCAACCCGTTGAACTCCAGAATGACGAGCCCGGCCGCGAGCGGAATGAACACGTTGTCTGAAAACGTACGCGCTTGTTCTTCATCGTCGAGCAGCCAACCTCGCTTTCTAAAGATCGTGACAAAACGGTTCCACACCACATGTGGGATCGTGGCGGTGAGGGGCTCCTCCAAAAAACCGAGCGGCTGCGCGGACCAATAAATGAGGGGGCCGTACGGCACAAAGTGCAGGCGCAGGTAGTCCACCATTAAAATGTCGATGAGCCGATGGGCGATCTCAAGAGCCTTGAACGACGGAAGATTGACGTCCAGAGCTTTGATGAAATTCAGCAGCGCGTTGAAGACGTCTTTGATGTCGCCAAGCGCCTTCTTGAAATCGTCGAAGCTCGGATCCTCGGCATCACGATAGGTACGGATGTTGGCGAGATTCTTCTCCGGCAGCACCAACTTTGCCGCTTTGCTCGACGACAGACCCAGCACTTTACCGAGGTCCTGGGCTTGCCCGGCGGATACTTCAGTCTCGATGCTAATCGTCTTGCGATACTCATTGATGCCTTTGATCTGATGCTGAGGGAACGGTTGTCCGACGGTGATGGTCGGCGGCAGTCCCAAATCGATGAGCACTTCTGCGCGCGCCGCATCATCGTTCAGTCGATCGGCCAGCCACTCGTAGAATTCTCCCACCTTGCCGACGACGGTCTGTAAGATGTTCTCGGCACTCATGGTTGTCCTCGCAATGCGGGCCGCTTCTCGGAAGGATCACCCGTGAGTCTCGCCTTGTGAGTGGTAAACGGCTGATGATCTTCCGAAGCATTCGGTAATTCATACGGAAAGACCGTGTGCAATTCCTGAATGGCGTGCAATACATCTTGATTCTGCGCGTCCTTGAGGATCTTGAAATGGATCAGTCCCAGATTGCTGCCGATACAGAGCTGTCTGCCGTTGCGCATGATATCGAAACTTCGGTGGTGGCGCGAGATGAGACGGCGGTAGGCATCGGCAAAATCGGCCCGGAAGCTGGGGTTCGGACTCGGCGTGGAGACAATATCGATCCCCGCCGACGGAGGCTTTGCAGCTTCGGGACGTTCTTTGTCAGGCTCATAGGGCTGCCCGTTGAATTCAGGCCGTTCGTCCAATAGTACTTTGATCCGCCACGACCAATCGGGCGGCGTGGTTTGCTTCACGGCGATGCCCTCCGGCCACCCGTAGGCGGGAAGTAACATCGGCTCTTCTTCAAGCCGCGCCCGCAATGCGGGAACCGCCTGCGTCGCCTTGTCATTGAGCACGTCGGCTTTCGCATTCCAGGCCAGGCGCTCGGCGTTGATGTGGGCACGGATCAGTTGCTGCGCTCGAGAAAGGCGCAAATCGATATCGCGCAAGTATTCCGGCAACACTTTCTTGAATCCGCTGGAGATGAATTGGACGAAACGCGAAGGATCCGTATCAGGGTCCGTCCGCTTCCAGTAACTCATCACCTGCGCCGAGCCATAGTGTACGTCTCCGGATAGCAAGACGACTTTGCGGTAGGGTTCCAACCGCTTGAGCAACGACTCAGTCGCTTTCGGATCAAATGCCCACGCCTCAATCGCATCGGGATTCGTACCGGGCATGCCGCGCAGGTTTTCATTGCCGTTCTTGATCGCCTCGATGACGTCAAACGCACGATAGGCCAATGGCGCAATCAACTCATCGAACATCGGTGGGCCGAGCACCGGCAGCGGTGCAACGACGATCAGCACTTCTTTTCCCGACGGCAACGGACCGGCGGGGATCTGCTTTTCGATCGCGCCGAGAATAATGTTGGTCGGCGGCCCGCCGCGCGTGATCCAGTTCCGTTGTGTGCGGTTGTCGAGCGCCAGCACGAGATGCCGCGTACCCGGCACTGAAAAGTGCCAGGACAATTGATCGTCAAACTTCGTCACGTCGACCGTCCGGCGATTCAAGCCGAACAGCTGCTCAATTTCATCGTTGGCTGTTTGCTGCGTCGCCGCCGTTGCAGTGGCGGTGTAGAGCGTGGATGCAAGCTCCAAGAGCCTTTTGGGTTTTCCTTGCAGATATTTCTCAGGATCATTGCCCCAACCTTGAAACAGGGCAAACGCCAACATGCCGTTACGGACGCAGGCTCGACCCAAGGGATTCGTCATCACCCGATCACGCCACATCGGATTGAGATTCCAATCATCGGTGACTTCGTGATCATCCCACATCATGTAGGTGGGCACGTTGGCCATGGCACGCCGGATCTTATGCTGGTTCTTAAGGGCCTCAAGGCAATTGTCCCGGCCCCGGTCGATCGCAAGCTTGTACAAACCACCGAGATCGCCCGATAGCTGTTGCATGAAATTTTTGAACGCGCCGAGCTCCTCGGCCGTGAGCCCATCCGCAAACGTATAGATCTTCGAAAACGCGGTGCGCGCCGGGGACCCTTGTGCCGGTAACTTCCCAAACTGCAGCGTCTCCGTATCGATTGGATCCCGCACGACAGGATCAAAATCATCCTTCTTCTTAATGGCAGATTTCAGCTCCTCCGCGGTGAGCGTCTTGAATGCACAGTCGGTGAATCGACGCAGCAACGCGTCGGCGATCTTGGGCTGATTCTTGTCATCTCGACGGCGAAAGATCGGCAGCACGCTGTCGGGAACCTTGGTATTGTAGTTGGCACGGAACTCGGCAATCGTATCGTCGAAATCCTTGATCGCGGCCGGCTGCCACACCTCGTTATTCCACGCAAAGAGATACATCGCCGCGAACTCTCCGAAGGACAACAAGTGCGAATGATTATCGACCGTTGTCATCCGCGTTTCCGACAACACGAGATTCTTCCGCATTCCCGCAGGAAAGTTCTTCTCGTCGGCTGGACTAAACTTCGCCGCGAGTCCATTGGGTTCGTTGGTCGGCAGGAACTCCCGTTTAGCCAAGACCTCTTGGCCCAGGGCGATCATCTGGGGAAGCACACGCCGTTCCACGTCATCCGCATAGATCTGATCGCCGGCAAGAAGCAATTGATGAATGCGTTGGTTCGGGTCTTGGACCTTCTCCTTGATCAGATCATCAACCCAGGGAAGCGCATCTGTTAATCCCGATACCTGAATGCGACAGGAGCCATGGATGATTTTCAAATCGATGAGCTTGTCCGGCGATAGAGCAAAACTAGGCAGTTGATTCAATGCATATCCCAGAGCAAGCCGGCGCTTCTCAAGGGGCGTCGTACTGAGCACGTTGTCTTGAAGCAAGCCCAGCGACTTCAGATCGTGCTTGGCGCCGCCCGTTTTTTCAGTCAGCGAGAGGTTGTAGGAGTAGAGCTGCCCAGGCTTGAGAACATCGATGCCGGTGAGCTTCATCATCACGACCGTGATGTGCAGCTTGTCTCCGATGGCGATCGTGTCGGATTTATCAGTATCGCGGCTGAACTTCGGCGTGTCACCGACCTTGGCGAGCCCCTCAAACAAGGACAGCTGCACGGAACAGGCCTTGCTCAGCGCAACCCACACAGAAACTAAGCTCGGTTCAACTCGGCGGAGGATGGGACCGGACAGAATCAGCGGCAGTTCCACAGCGAACCTCGCAAGAAGTCCGACCAGCAGCCCTTGACACTTGCCCGCATGCGACCGAGTGCAAGTATATATACGAGCCGCTCCTCCGCCATCAAGCTAAAAGATTGGGCCTGCCGCATGTGGGATTGCGAAAAACTATGGGTAGAAAGGGGAATTCCTACGGCAAGACAATGGCCTCAGGGCGTTGGTACCCGCTGAGCGGTAAACTCTACCGACGGGTGAACGGAATAGCCACCACTGGCTTCAAGGGTAAACCGAATAGTATCAGACATGACCTGTCCTATGTAGCGATGGGTGACCTCCTTCCAGGGATTGTCGTCACCTACCCTCTCCTGGCTGCGAGTACTGAAACTGATCCAGTCGCCTTCAAGTTTGACCTGCTCAATGGTGAGACGTCCCTTGAGATAGGTGGCAGTACCGTGTAATGCGCTTCCCAGGTATTTGAATTCAAAGACCTCATCATGCTGGTCACCCCAACTGTACTGCACTCGGGCCGTCCAGCGTCCCGTGACATCTACGGTTGGTTTGGTCACTGCGGCAGGCTCGAAAGGCACAGGCGCGGTGGATGGCTTCTGCAGCATGATCACGGCACCCAGCACGACAATCGCTGCCAACCCAGCCAACATCAGTTGAAGATTCAGAGACCCTGGCTTGCCCGCCTGTCCTTCCGCACCAGCCTGCGTGTCCTGATTAGGCAACAGCTCTCGCAGACTCTTCACCAACCGTTCTACATCACCACGCCAGCTGGCATCAGACAACACGACCGCTTGGCGACGAGCCAGACCAACGATTGCAGCCGGCAGGTCGGTCTCGCTAGGCATGACGGCGCCGCCCACCAACAGAGGAATGACTGGTCTTCCTGAGCTAAGAGCCGCCGCAATCTCTTGACGCACAAAATCATGCGGATCGTTCAGCCGTCTTGTGCCGTCAGTTCCGGCCGTCAGCCAACGCGGGCCCATCATCACCAGCACGACATCGACCGTCTTCATGTGGGATTCGATGGCCTGCACGAAATCCTCGCCGGGGCGGATATCGTCCACGTCGCGGAACACCGTGTCAGCACCAAAAGTCGCTTCCAGGTCATCCGCCAGTCGCCCAGCAAACCCGGCGCTGTCATCCCGTCGGTAGGAAAGAAAGAAGCCGGCCATCGATCAGTACCCTCTGGAATGTCCAAATTTTACATTCTGGGCCAACGCTCGACTCACTCGTGCTTGCCGCATGGCTGTTTTCCAACTTGCAGAAAGCTAAAGGCCTGGTCTCTGGCGGAAAGGCATACACCGTTTTCCTAATCCCTGCAACCATTCTTGATGGACCAAGGCTTTATGGATAACCGAACAGGATTGAAACGAAATTCGTTATGAGGGTTCAGCAAATGAGCATGCCGATGGCGCACAAATAGTGCGCTACCACACCTGCACGATACAACACTTCAGATACTGCCTATTGGTCGGCACTGAGCCTTCGTTGTTCGAGTCATTGAAAGATGAAACACCGGATGGGGAGTCATCTCTCGCCTAGAACGTCACAGTATCGACAAGAATCTTCGGATGTGCACAAACCACGGCGCTGAGCCGCGCTCCAGATTCTGACAGCGGACAGAACGACACCGGGCAGCAAGCTAGAACTCAGTTCATTTCCATTCGGCATCGTGGCACACAATAAAGATTCCCGACCCCTTTTATAGTAAAGACAACACGACAAACCATTGACGAATTATTCTTTTCAGGCCGTCAAATTTGACGCAATGGCCTTCACGGTTTAACTACGTACCTATCAAAACACTGCAATATTGATATCTGACACTTTGGCTCAGCACTTGCTTCACTTCTCCGGCAGCAGTGAACTCAACCACATTGGGAGGGATCAATGGAATGTCCGAAGTGCAAAGGGATGATGATGTTGGAGCGGTTTTCGGATTTCTTTTTGGTGTTCTATGCCTGGAAATGCATCAACTGCGGCGCCATGATCGACCGCACCATTTCCAATAATCGCCGGAAGAGTCTGGCTGCCCGTGAAGCGCAGGCCGTCGCTGCGCACTAAAGATGCACAGTTACAGGGGTCGGGATTTCATTGCTCGTCGGTTGCTCTGAAAATTCATCACTAAAGACTCCCGACCCTATTACTCTCTCATATTCTTGGCCACAGACTATTCTTTTCGCACACTGTGAGCTTGTGGCGGAAGTCCCGCAAAGTATTCGAGGAGAGTCCGGTGGATGAACATGTAACCACCACCGACCTTCTTGAGGAGAATCAGTTTGGCGCAATGGTCGAGGAACGGAATGAACCGAAAAGGCGTGGAGCCGGTCAGCCAGAGGATTAATCGTAGTGCGTAGTGTTTCACCACCGCTGAACCACCACGATTGAGCCCCACGCTTAGCCCGGTGAACAGTCCGATAGCCACGGCACTATTATCATATAACCACAGCGCGGCGACCAACCCTGTGAGCAAGCCGCATATTAAAAATGCAGCTAATCCATTTTTCAGTGATAATTTAATTCCTTGATTGGGAATGGCCTTATCAACTCTAACCATATCGATCAACCCACCGCTTAAACCAAAGCTCAGCCCGAAAAACACTGCAATAGCTGCTGCAATTTCCCGACCGACTCTCAACCCTTCGCTGAGTCCGTCAACTAGACCTTTCAATAGCCCAAGGAATAGACCAGCACCTAGCCCTATGACCGAGACTGCAATCGCTTTTCTCCAGAACTGTTTCAATCGCAAACGCATAGTTTCAACGGGATGTATTTCATTCAGCAAACCAATCCCCAAACCGCCTGGCAGACAACCCACTAGCATGCCGATCACCATGAACGCCAGCCAGTTTCCCCCTTCTAGGGCATTGGCTGATTTGAATGATAGTGCAAATATTACGGCGACTAACCCACCGACAAACCCACTCATGACGATATTTTTTAGTGATGATGTTGACCGACAGCCCAGAAAAACGACCACTCCTGAGGTCAACCCAGCAAACAGCCCATCCCCTAGCCCCTCTTTAAACCCGAAGAACAGTATGGAGCCCAAACCAATTAGCAACCAGAAGAGCAGTCCGACACCCAATGCCGTCACCGCCTCATAAGCCAACCGTTGTCTCCTGGAACTCAACCAGCTAGGTTGAAGTTCCTCCACCATGAACACCGACTGTGACTGCTCTTTCATTTTTCCAGCCAACCACGAGAGCCAGTCTATGGCCTGATTTTTGAGAAGTGAATTCGCAGTTGATCCTTTTCTCTCAAACATCCGTTCAACATAAAGCTGCAAGATGTGCTCTCGACGTACCGTCGAAGAAACCGCCCCGCCCAAATTCAAATTCTTGCTGTCAACACCTTCACTGGCCAAGCTCATGATGCTCAGCATCAACGGCGTCTTCGTCAATTCTCGCAAATCAGGATCACTCCTAAGCGCCTGTTGAAGTCCCGCTAATTGTGGGCCACCGGCTAGCAGAAACTCGTTCACATCTTCTGGGCTCAACGGTTCGAGGCAGACTGCACCGTTCAGATGTAGGCGTTCGGGAAGCCACTGATATTCCTTCAGGCGACAACACACAACCATGCCTGACGGCTTCTTGTTCTCGATGAACTGATTGATGGCCGCCACGCAATCCGGTTGGAAGATAATTTGAACTTCATCCAGTCCATCCAACAGCGGCAGGAGATAATCCTGTTCTAGCCACGCCGTTGCGATCGATTTTGGAATGCGGTACTTTGCAGATAGCTCAACCGCAAGCCATTCCTCAATGGACTGATTCTTCTCCCAGCTAGAGAGATTCAACACGATAGGTACTCGTTCCTTGGAATCGTTCTTTGCTCTGACAATCAAGGCAGCAGCAAGCTCTAGCAAGCTAGTCGTCTTCCCGGAACCCGGCTCGCCCAGGATGAGGAGCAAGCCCATCGCGTCAAACACAGTATTGATGTTGCGATCCTTCAGGAGTAGATGGCGACGCTGATCTGGAATAGCAACGATGTGCTTCCATGGTGGTTCAACAGCCTCATCCATCGCATGCTTGCCAAGAGAAATCAGCACCTCATGGTAGAGAGACTGCATCAGCACCCCATCAACCCAATACTCCTGAACACGATCAAGAAGGATCAGCAGTTGCGCGCGTTGTTCTTGATCTGGAGGAACGGCAATTGCCGGATAGAGCCGCGCTTCTGAAACAGACAACTCAGCAAGTTGTCCTACTTTACCCGCAGTGTACACCTTGTCAGCATCTTCCGGGCGTAGTTCGAGGTACAGGCGAACGCTACCGGCCACAACTCTCGTCAGTTTGACTTCATCGATTTTGAACTGAGTCTTGATTGACCTCATCAACATCTGCTGGTGCTTTTCCGAAAATGTATCCACATCTCCTGGCAAGCGAAGCTCAAGAATTATTTTTGCTTTATCAGGAAGCAGATTACTCTCTTCAACTCCTCGATTAACCTTTGGCTCGTTTACGAACACATCAGCGGTTTGTTGGTCAGGCTTTTTGTTAGTGATTCCCCAAATCAGTTGCTTGTACGGGTCTGGCTCGGTTTCTCGCAGATCCACCCAATGCAGACTCTTGAGCAGGATTGGGAGTTTCGGCGTTACCGTTGCTGAGGGCAAGACTACGGGAATCACAGGGCAGGCGCGCTCGACAAACTCACTAAGAAAGGCCCTCATTTCCATGTTTTGCCAGGGGCCGATACCACTCTTTCCGACAAACACGGCGGCTGTCTTGATGATTTTAATCTGCTCTTCAAGAACTACTTGCCATGCTGTCCCAGGCCGTATTTCCCGTTCATCTAGCCATGGTTTGAGCCCCCTATGCGACAACTGATCGGCAATCTGGCGGATCTCCGGTTTGTCCTCACCGTTGTGGCAGAGGAAAACATCGAACTGTTCGTTATTGGGCATGGAATCGCTCATACGTCAACAACTCGATGCGCAGAATAGCGTAAACCGTTATGACTCGGTCTTAAAGGCACGCCGCCCACCGCCTTGCGTACACAAATCGGGGACATTTTACGTATTACGGATAGGAAGGTCTACAGAGCTACGTGAAAGAATGGCATCAGGCGTTTGAACCTATACCACTGGTGTTGCACATGTCCAATACAGTGACCAGCAGTTACAACACCTGCACAATAAAACACTTCAAGTACCGCATCTCCGGCATGCTGGCGAGGATGGGATGGTCGGCGCTCTGGCCTCGTTGCACGAT
>NZ_JBUBKD010000007.1:0-40414 GCF_054902215.1 Nitrospira sp. CMX1
CGCGTGAGCGGTGCCGATGTCTTGGCTCCCTCTGCCTTCACGTGAAAATATTGGGCGCCGGGAGAGAAGTCTTGGGCATAGCCCTTTAACATCGATCCATTCTGATATCGCACAACGATCTTGGCCGGACCGGTCATAAGCCCTCCGTGCTTCGTAGTGGCCGGATGTTCTACTTTCGCAGTATCGCCACGGTAGGCGTTATTCCCAAGAAAAATATGATTCCTGAGAGGACTGATTGGATCTATCCAGATTGTGTGTTAAGAACGTCCCGCCAAACAGCGGCAAGACCATGGAGTGCCTGGCTTCCATCACCGACATAGACTGAGCCGTGCATAGTCGCGAGCCGCTTCGGTTGCAGTGCCGCCAGTCGGTTCAGCGTCGCCTCCGTCAAGGAACAATAGGGCACATAATTCGCCAGCGGACCTTGCTGATAGTCCACCAACGTCTTCCGACAGCGCTCGAGAACATCCGACTCCGTCATGGCTTCCACATCTCCGTCTTGGTGAAAGAGATCAGAACACAGAAGCGTCCGTTGGGTTTCCTCAAACAAGAGTCCTGCTTCCCAGCAGTGAGGCACATGTGGCGTAGAAAGAAAACGGAAGCGATATCTCCCTGTCTCAAGCACTTCTCCGTCCACCATCCCTTTGGCAGGACGAAGCGCCAGACAATCATCGACGCTCACCATCTTGCCTACCACACTGCACACGACTTCGGACTGCGGAGCCAGTTGCTGCCACTCCGGCACCGTCGCGCACTCGTCGGACTCAAAATGGCTGAATCCAATCCAACGCAAAGTCTGTGGATCAATGAGCGACGTCACTGCGGTCTTGATCTCTGTAAATAGCGCACGCGGACCGGTATGAAACAACAGCGGTTGATCGTCGCGCATCAAAAACTGGCTAAACTGAATATTAAACGCTTCAACGAACGTCGTGATGCGGAATAGGTCAGGAGCAATCTCGGTGATCTTTGTCATGAAACCTCCTCAAGAACCTGGGGATGCGATCCTACGTAAAGATCCAGCGAGGGGAAGTCGGTACAAGGGAGGCAACTGACTACTGCCTGACCCAAATTAACCAATAAAAATCTACAGACATCTTCAGATCATCTGTACGAGATATCCCACTCTATTCCTCATTCGCCCTGGGTTTTACGATTCAGGACAGAGAGGGCTTCGGCAAGACCTTGTTGAGACCAGGGATTCTTAGGAAATCGCTTCAAATCTTCACGAAAGACCTGCTCAGCCTCATCTGGGCGCCCAGCCTTGAGCAACACGATACCAAGCTCCTCTCTCACGGGCACCGTCCACTCTGGCGGCTCACCGTAGACGAGCGCGTCTTCCAGTCGCGCGGCCTTCCTGAGATGACTGATTACGCCAGGCAGATCACCCTTTGCTGCGGCGATGTGGCCGGTAAGTACTTCGAGGGCAATTTCCAGCACGGCACCGGAGGTATTGAATTCCAGCCTCAGCGACCTCACGTGAGGATCCTGAGCAATCGCGCGCAATTGCACCAAGGTGGCATCAGCTGCCTTGAGATGACCACGTGCCGCCAACGCTCGCCCGTGCGCGTACAACCACATCGCGCGAGCATGGGGCAGATCCTCAGGCGGTCCCTCCACATTCAGCAGCTCGTCCCATCGGCCGAATCGCACACGCATCTGCAACTTGCGCGTCTGGTGATGTTGGAGAAACGCCATCTCAGGCTGATGCACCAGCTCCTCCGGTACCAAGGCCGCGATTTTGTCCGCGGCGGTGATGGCCTGCGCTTCACGACCGATCATGCTCACGGCGAACGCGAGAAAATCGTAGTTGTGTGGGTAATAGCCAAGCACGTAGATGCCGACGGCTGGATTGTGGTCACGAATATAAGTTTCATCCGCATGCACGGCATGCTCGTTGGCCTTGATGGCGTCCTCATACCGACCGACTCGGATATAGATATGGCCCGGCATATGGACCAGGTGGCCTGCGCCAGGCATTAGGCCTGCGAGGCGCTCGGCAGCTGCGAGTGCATGTTCCGGTTGAACCGCTTCAACCGCATGGATGTAGAAATGGTTCGCACCAGGATGATCGGGCTGGGCGGCTAAGACCTCTTCGAGCTTGGACAAGAACGCTGTCGTATTCGGCTTTGGCTTGCCATCCGCAGTCCAGAAGTCCCATGGGCTCAAGTCCATCAACGATTCTGCGTACAGCATCTTGACCTCTGGGTCATCCACAATACGCTGTGCCACATCGGCCATTGCGCGTGAATAGGCGGCATCCAATTTAGTCCGGTCTGTTGATGGCTCGGCTACGTACCGCGTCGCGAGCGCTCGGATCAGGGCTTGCTCTCGATCGCTCACCCTTGTCGCACGCTGGCTGGCCTGCTGAATGGCGGCATAGGCGAGACGCCCGCTCGCGGCATCCATCGGCGCATTGATGTTAGGCCCGTAGGAGAGCGCGATGCCCCAGTAGCACATCGCGCAGTCCGGATTGAGCCGCGCGCCTTCTTGAAAAGACCGAATGGCTTCCTGATGATTGAACGCGTAGTACAGCCGCAATCCCTGGTCGAAGTATCGCTGCGCAAGCGGCACCGCCGTGGTAATTGGGTAGTGCAGAGTGCCAAGGTTCTCATAGAGTACCACCTGAGCCGCCTCGGTCGCCTGAACCTGGGACCCGGGGTCGCCATGCGTGGCCTGCACCCCGACCAACCCGAAGAAGAACGCCGCAAGGAGCACGGTCAGGTGGCGCATCAGCCTCCACAGCCGCAGCATCATGATGACTCGCCATTCTCGAATCTTCGCACAATGTCTTCGTACACACCCTCAGCAAACTCAGTGAACTCAAACAACATGAAAAGAGGTGCCGTCAACCGCTGCACATCTGTAACAAGAGAGTTTCGCAGCGAGCCAAGTGTGATGATTGTTTCGGTTTCACACCTGTCATCTACACAAGTTCCTGAAATTACAGGCCGGCGTCTACCCGCACTTGCAAGCGTGCGTCCAGAAAGTCCAAAGTGTGTAACTCGCACGCTAAAACGGGTTTCGGGTGGCACGCCAAGATGCGTATAGAGATTTCCGGCAAACATTAAGGATTCCGTCACACGAACAATGCGCGTATTGAAGAATATTTTCCCCTCATCCCTCGAATCCTCAAAGAGGTCCTGCAACAGATAAAAGTCTCCAGTTTTGGTCAAAGCCCAGTAGTCATAGGACTTACCACCTGACAGGCCATCATCAGAAACTGCAATCTCTGCTCGAATACCATCACCAAAAGGGCGGGGCTTGTACTCATTCCTATTCTCCAGAGTGATACCAATCGGCCAACCGAACGTATGAACCTCGGACGTTTGGACGGCAGTAAGAAGATCAAGTTGGGACTTGTTGACCGGTTCGTGCAATGCGAATCGTAACTCCATTCCTGCCTTAATACCGAAATTCTTCATGCCAGCTTCAGCTGCCGATCGCGCGGTTTCAAACCATTTACCAGTAAGCAGCGCTTCTCCTGTTGGCAACGTACCAGTACCCAGCACCGTTCGGGCAGGCACTACATCCGTCGGTATTAGCGCAGAGAAGGGGTTGGACCCGAGCGGAGGTTTGGATATAGCTGGCTGCCCAAGCAGCTCCCGACAAAGCCTTTCCAGCTCGGTGGCATATGTTGCGTCATTGCTAAAGTCTATGTAGAGCCTCGGTCCGAGATGCTTCGGGATCTTTGGAGATGACGTGGTGTTCCGAACAATCGGGATGAATTTCTTAGTTTCGATCGCCTCAATCATTTCTGCAGTAACGATGAGGCGTTCATATCCGACACCTCCTAAGGCTCCTTCTGACCTATGGACATACTGCTCGGTACAGACTAGAAGGACCCGGTCTGACTTGGCAATCCCGTCCTGCATAAATCGGACTACATCCTGACCAGGCACAAGATCCCACTGATCGAGTGAGGTATCAATACCAGCTGCTCGGAGGTCTGTCGCAAGCCTGAGGACCCACGCCTTGTGGACAGGCGAGTCGTGTGAATAGGAAATAAATACAATTGGATTAGGCATGTCGAGCCTCCTCACGCCTAATCATGTTTAGAAGGACCTGGCAAGCAAGGAATCTTTGTTTTATCCATACAACACATGTAGGATCTTCCACCTACCGTTGGATTTCCATTCGATTCCTTCACTTCCCATACCCCGCCCGTGCGATTAATTCTTTCAGCCCATTCAAATCCAGCGCCCCAGGCACCAGTTCGTTACCCACGATGAACCCAGGAGTTCCTGAGATGCCGAGCTCGCGAGCCAGGGCTCGATTCTTCTGAATGGCGACCTGCCACTTTGGATTGGCCATGTCGGCTTCCAGGCGCTTCGCATCGAGACTGACCTTTGCCGCGATCTTTAAGATCGACTCCTTCGTCATATCAGCATGGGACTCGAGCAGCGCCTCATGGAAAGCTTGGTGCTTCCCTTGCGCATATGAGGCAAGCGCGGCCTTGGCTGCAAGTTCGGATGGTTCGCCCAGAATTGGAAAGTCTTTATAGACCACCCGTACCCGAGGATCGACCTTCTGCAGTTCCGTGACGGCCGGTGCCGCGCGTTTACAGAAGCCGCAGCGGTAGTCATAGAACTCAACCAAGGTGATCTCGCCTTTCGGATTACCGCTGACCGGTGACAGGGGATCGTGCAGCAGCTCGTCCTGCTTGGTCTTGAGAGCAACTTTCTGACGCTCCTTCTGCTCCGCCTCACGTTTGAGTTCCATCGCCTGCAGCGATTGCTCAATCACTTCCGGATGGGCTCGGATATAGTGCTCAATCGCGGCATCAGCGACATCCGGAGGCGGAGTCGAGACACCGTTGGTATCCTTGGCCATTGTTGAACAACCAGCGACGAACAGGGCCAGGCCTGCAAGGATGGTCAGCGGCAATGGGAAGCAGCTCCCAAGATGGGGATTTTTCATTGTTTGGTCTCCTCTATGGGTCCGACTAACGATATACTTCACGGCGATGGCCCACTTTAACTACAAGGACAAACAGGCGATTGTCTTCCACAGCATAGACGATGCGATAGTCTCCAACCCGAATCCGGTAGAGTTGATCGACACCGCTGAGTTTTTCAGATCCATGCGGGCGCGGTGTTGTTGCAAGGGAATCGATTCTTGACTTGAGCCGCTGTTGAATCTGTGATGGCAGGTTTCGGAACTGACGATCAGCTTGGCGAGAGAACTCGATCTGATAGAGCACCGTTCAACTCATAACCTAAGGTCCCGTTTGATTTTTTTCCATGCGACCGTACCTTCTCGCTTCACACTCGCCAATGCTGCACGAGCCTCGTCCAGATCCAACCGATCTTCGATCTCTTCAAGCAACTGCACATCTTCAATGGGCACCACGGCCGCCACATCCTTACCCCGGCTTGTGACCATGATTCGACGTTTCGTGCGCGCGGTGCGCGCAAGAATCTGTCCCAACTGCTTCTTGACCTCGGCACTATTGACCCTGGTCATCACACTTCCCTTTTTCATGCGGTGAGTATAGCCGAAGGAACAATTTGATGAAAGCAACCATAAGGCTCTCACACTCGCGGTGCAAAGCCCTCTCGAACTATCGATAGCCCTCCCCGCTCGTCCCGCCGCCGAAACCGCCCCAGTTTCCGCCGAAGCCGCCTTGGCCGGTTCCCCAATACTCGCCCTTCTGAATCCGCCGATAGGGATGTCGAAGGTCAGGACGGCTGAGCCACCAGAAAAACCCTACGACCGCAATGGTGGTACCGAGCGTAATCCAAATCCCAAGACCCTTGATGCGCCGGCGTGACGGAGTTTCGAGCCTCACTTCTTGGGCCGGTGTCGCCAGTGCCACGGCAGTACGGTACAACCCTTCGCCGAAATGTCCTCGTTCAATGGCCGGTTCAAGATACATATGGCTGATTTTATTCCGAATTTCTGGAGTGATAGCCGGCAGCATCTGACGCCCCAAAGTCATTGCGGCCTGTCGCTCCTGCACTGCGACCAGCACCATCAATCCATGTTCCTGCTGCGTCGAACCGATCTGCCACTTTGCGTACAGGGCATCCGCATACTCCTTGGCAGAGGGATACGGTTTGATGCTTGGCACCGTCACGATCACCATCTCCACACCGCTCTTCTTTTCAAGATCGGTGCAGACGGACCGGATGCGGTCTTTCCACTCTCGCTCAACGACCTGCGCATGGTCACTCACATAGCCGATAGGGCTCGGAAGCTGAACCCGTTCCTTCGACCGGTCATAGAGTGCGGCATGAGCAAGCGGTGCGACGATCCAGACGAGCAAGCTCATCCAGATGATCCCACGCCATGCATTCTTTGGAAGTGACCCAATCACGTGATCCGTGCCGCTGCGGCTGTCACAAGCCTGGTCAGGCCTTCGAGGTACCGATCCATCAGTCGCGGAGTCTCTTTCTGCCCAGGGGAAATCTGCCCCCGCTTGAGGAGCAGTGCATCGCGCAACCCGGTCAGATCGACGGAGAGAGCAGCTTCCATATCATTGAGCAACGGCTCTCCATGAGCAAGAACCGGTCGACCGAGCAAACGCTGCACGCCACGCAAGGCCGGAAGAAGTGCGGTGATCGAGAGGGCCAAGAGAATGGTGATGGCTTCTTCGGTGCTTCGGCCCTCGACCAGCCGCTGCCGAAGCCGGAGCAAATTTCCTCGCAGGGCCTGGAGCACCTCTGCGGCTAAGTAGCGGGCATCGATCTTGAGCCCCACAAAGGGATCTTGCCCCCACAGCAACCGCCGACAATCGTGGATGTCTTGGTACTCTAGCGGAAAGGCAACTGAGGCAGATTGGATGTCGTCCACGGTCAGGAACAGAGGCACGACCACTTGATCCTTGCTCCATCGCTTGTGAAGGCTGTCATACTTTGTTAACGCAGCAAGGTCGTAGGACGACATCACCAAGAGAAGATTGAGATTGGAGCGGCCCGGCAGAAACTCCCCCCGCACCGCGCTGCCATAGAGGATGATGCCTTCCAGTTCAGATCCATAAACCTTCGTCACATCCTTCACATAGGCCCGAAGGAGTTTTTGCGTCTCTTCCGGCAATCCATCGATGGTCCAGTCCACTGACTGCATGTCCTTACCGGATGCCTCCCGCTGCCATGTCACGAGACGAGGGATCCGGCAGAAATCCCGCCGCCATCAGGCGATCCAGCAGGCCGAACGGAGGGGCTTTGCGGAGTCCGGCGGTCGTCGATAATACTCGATAGCGAAGACGCGCATTGCGGTCCAATGTGCTGAAGACACGATCCCGAAGAAAGGCAATAATTGGATTCGCGGTGTTCCAGAACAGCACCTGTTCATCGGCCAACTTCTGCAGCATCGCGACATGAGGTCGTCGTGAATCTTCATAGCGTTTGAGTGTGGCGGCAGAGAAGTCATTCGTCGCGAGACATTCTGGGAGAAGATCGGCCAGCGTCATCGCATCCACCATCGCCTGCATGCGGCCCTGCGACGCGTGCGGGTTCATGGCATGCGCGGCATCTCCAATCAAGACCGCCCCATCAGCTACCCAGGTCGGGGTCCGAACCCGCCCGGTCGGCAAAAATGCCGTCTGCTTCCAATCGCTCAACGTCCGAAATATCGGCTCACTGGCCGGATCGATTGCGATCCAGGTGTTCTGCAGTGCGACAAGACCTCGCTCCTTCACCTGATCATACGAACCGGTCTTGATCATGTAGAACGCATACACCTTGTCTCCGGCGGCAGGAAACAAACCAAGAATCGTTCGCTTCCCGACAAAATATTTCGCCTCGGCCATTGGAATCGCCGCGTCCAACAACGCGATCAAGTACCCTTGGGGATACAGATAGAGATCAGCCGGAATCTGCAAAGCCTCGCGGACTTTCGAGAAGGCTCCATCAGCCCCCACCACCACCTTGGCCTTGATTGTCCTCTCCTGCTCTCCCTGTTTAGCGGTCAAGCCGACGACACGTCCGTTTTCACGAAGCAACCCCGTAAAGGTCGCTCGATACCGTAACGAGACGGAGGGCTCTCGTTCGACCGCATCCACAATGGCATGGTGCGCCACATTCGGCAGCGTCACAACCGCCTGATTATACGGAGGCGGCAAGTCGCGATAGTCGATGGTGCAAAGCCGTTGACCACCCACCCGGCAGAAATGAAACTGATGCACCGTCCGCGTGGAGGAAGCCGGGAGCTTATTCAGCAATCCCAACCGATCGAGTACTTGTTGCCCGTTCGGCTGGAGAATTTCTCCACGTAATCCCTGCGGTGGTCCCGGTGCCTGTTCCAAAACAATCGTCTTAATCCCCTTCTGTGCGAGTGCAAGGGCCAGCACGGCCCCGCCCCCACCGGCTCCCACAACAGCAATGTCAGTTTCTTCAACCATGGTTCCTCAACCACGCAGATACGACGCCACCTTACCGCCAACCCTCCTATTATTTCCACTCCCCGAATCGTTCCTGGTCTTTCCACAGCGAGAGAAACTTTTCCCGAGCCTTCACGGTCACTGCATGGTCTCTGATGATATCCAGCCGTTCGTCATTGTACTGATTGCCGCTTGTCGTCTGATTCATCGAACCGCTCGTATTGATTTCATCATCGACGACAACTTGCTTCAGATGCATGAGGCTGTCATGTTGATTGATCCGGATAGGGATCCCGGCTTCACGCAACGCGGAGAGGGCTGCTCGTTGCTTTGGATCATTGAGACGTTCTCGATCCGTCAGGATCCGAACTTCGACCCCCCGTCGTGAGGCCTCGACCAATGCCTTCACCGAGAGCGGCGACGTGAACCCATAGCTCGCGACATAGATATAGCGTGTGGCACGATCGTACAGTCGGACAAGATGTTCAAGTGGCCGATCCTCCGGGCCGTACCAGACCTCTATCGACGCGGCTAAAACCATTCTGCCTGGCCCAAGCAGAATAACGGCAAGTATCCAGATGGCGACCAGCCGCCAGCACCACGTGAAGACGGAGAACGGTGATGGCCGGATCATTCCAGCTCGAAGAGGTCGCGGAAGTGATCGTCTGACGATTCCCAGGCCTGTGGGGCCTGAACCTGAAGCCATTGGCGAAGAAACTGCTTTTGCTCCGGCGTGAGCAATTGCTTGATCTGATGGGAACGCCCTTGAAGCGGCTGCAAGAGACTGATGTGTTTCCTCACATCCAGCATCGCGGTTCGCACATACAGACTTGTATAGGCCGACGGCTGCTCTTCGGTGCCGTCTCCCTGCACCCACACAGAGAGGAACTTGTCCAGCACGAGGCCGGCGCTGTCCAGTGCCGGTTCCGTATCATGAAACAGCTCGTTTTCAGACTCGGCCAGCGGCGTTGATTCTGCGGCGCGAAACAGAAAATTCTTTTTCCACATCTCGACGGATGGCGTCCTGAACGCTCTTGTCAGAAAAGCCGCTCATTCAGCTTCTCTCTCGCAACATGCAGGCGGCATAGTGGCGATGAGGCAGAGCTAATGTCAAGCAATCATCTCAGGATTTTCTCCTCACACACATGAACCATGTGGGAGACCATGAATCCTTTTGCACATTCTGGTCTCTCATGTGCATGTGGAGCCTTGACAAGCAGCGCCTGCCTTTGTTAGCTTCGAAATTCTTTAATCTCTAAGCCAACTTGGGAGAATCCGTGCAGGTCAAAATCAATGGGAAGCCTGAAGAAGTCCCGGGCGGAACCGTTCTCGATTTACTCAAGGCCAAGAATATCGAACCGCAGATGGTCGCCGTTGAAGTAAACGACAAAGTACTGGATCGTGACCATCTGGCCACGACCCACCTCAATGAAGGGGACCATCTTGAGTTCCTCTTCTACATGGGAGGCGGTCGGTGAACACGACCTTGCATCACGATATCACGAAGCTGATCGGCAAGACTCCCCTTGTGCGATTGAACCGTCTGTCGAAAGAAGGTTCCGCCACGATCTACGGGAAGGTCGAGTTTTTCAACCCCGGAGGCAGCGTCAAGGACCGGATCTGTCTCAACATGATCAATGAGGCGGAACGGCAAGGGAAGCTCAAACCGGGTGGAACCATCGTGGAGCCGACCAGCGGCAACACGGGAATCGGACTGGCCCTCGTCGCAGCCGTGCGTGGATACAAACTGATCCTCGTCATGCCGGAAAGCATGAGTATGGAGCGGGCGAGCCTATTGTCCTCTTATGGTGCACAGCTGGTCCTGACACCGGCCTGGGAGGGCATGAAAGGGTCCATTAAGGAAGCGGAAAGTATTTTGGCCCAAAATCCTTCGTACTTCATGCCGGATCAATTCTCCAACCCGGCCAACCCGGCGATGCACAAGATGACGACGGCACCGGAAATCTGGGACGCGCTCGAAGGAACAATCGACGCGTTTGTGGCGGCAGTGGGCACCGGCGGAACCATTACGGGATGCGGCGAGCTCTTTAAAGAGCGGAATCCGAACGTAAAGGTGATCGCGGTAGAACCAGCAACATCACCGGTGTTGTCCGGCGGCGATCCTGGCCCGCATAAGATTCAAGGGATTGGCGCTGGCTTTATTCCCAAGGTCCTCAATCGAAAAATACTCGACCGCGTCATCACCGTGACAGATGACGAGGCCTATCAGACCGCCAAGCAGCTCTCGAAAAAGGAGGGCCTACTGGTAGGCATTTCCGCCGGTGCCAACGTATTCGCTGCACAGAAAGTCGCCCAGGAACTGGGCCCCGGCAAAAACGTCGTTACCATTCTGTGCGACACCGGCGAGCGCTATATCAGCATTGAGAAGTATTTTAATATTTGACGATCAGCCCCTTAAGAGTTAGGAAGACTGTTCAAACTAGTCTCCAGCGAGGCCGCGGGCGAGAAGAATCCGGAGGCGTACCCTCTGTGGTACGTTGAGGAATTCTTCAAGCCGAGAACAAAGCTGGAGGCTATGTTCAGCAATCCGTGAAACATGGACTTCACCGAAGAACAAATAAATCGCTACAGCCGGCACATCCTGTTGCCTGAGGTCGGCGGCAAGGGACAGAGGAAGATCGCCAAGTCCCGTATTCTGCTCGTCGGTGCCGGTGGGCTCGGTTCACCTGCTGCACTGTATTTGGCTGCCGCGGGCGTCGGGACGATCGGCCTGATTGACAGCGATGTCGTGGACCTGACCAATCTGCAACGCCAGGTGCTTCATCATACTCCCGACGTAGGACGCCCCAAGGTGCTCTCAGGTAAAGAAAAAATCCAGGAGTTGAATCCCGACGTCTCTGTCTCGATGTACGAAGAGCGTCTCACGGCCGGCAATGCGCTCAAGATCTTCAACGACTACGATGTGGTTATCGACGGCGTCGACAACTTCCCGGCTAAGTTTCTGATCAACGATGCCTGCTTCTTCGCGAATAAGCCGCTCATCCATGGCGGCATCCTGCGATTCGACGGACGTGTCACGACCATCATCCCGAAGAAGTCAGCCTGCTATCGTTGCGTATTCAAAACGCCTCCGCCACCAGGCCTCGTCGCCTCCTGCCAGGAGGCCGGCGTGATCGGTGTCTTGGCCGGCATTATCGGGACGATCCAGGCCACGGAAGCCTTGAAGCTAGTCCTGGGCATTGGACGACCATTGACCGATCGTATGCTGGACTTCGATGCCAAGAAAACGCAATTCCGAGAAATCAAAGTCCGTCGCAACCCGAATTGTGCACTCTGTGGGGAACATCCGACGATTACCGAGCTGTTTGACGATGGAGACCCTTATGCGGGATGTGCCGTACGTCCCTCTGCATAGAATTTGAGAAGGTGGTGCCACGATGAGCAAGATGAAAGCGCTGGTGTGCCGCGAATGCGGAAAGGAATATCCGACCAAGGCGATCCACGTCTGCGAGATGTGCTTCGGTCCGCTGGAAGTGAAATACAACTATGACGAGATCAAGCAGACGATTTCGCGCAAGAAGATCGAAGATGGACCGGACAGCATGTGGCGCTACCTCGATCTGTTACCGGTCGAAGGCACCAATTTCGTAGGACCTCATGCGGGATTCACTCCTCTGGTGCGGGCCAAGAACCTCGGCGCGTACCTCGGGATCGACGAACTCTACGTTAAGAACGACACTGTCAATCACCCGACCCTGTCGTTTAAAGATCGCGTCGTGGCGGTTGCCCTTACCAGGGCACGAGAGCTCGGGTTCGAAACTGTCGCCTGTGCCTCGACAGGCAACTTAGCTAACTCGGTGTCGGCGCACGCGGCCTCCGCGAATTTGCATTGCTACGTCTTCATTCCCGGCGACCTTGAAGCCGCGAAAGTGCTCGGCAACCTGATCTACAAGCCACGCGTCGTTGAGGTGGAAGGAAACTATGATGACGTCAACCGGCTGTGCAGCGAGATCGCGGCTGAACATGGCTGGGCGTTTGTGAATATCAATATTCGTCCCTACTATGCCGAAGGCTCAAAAACACTGGCTTTTGAGACAGTTGAGCAATTGGGCTGGAAGACGCCCGATCAAGTCGTGATTCCGATGGCCTCAGGTTCGCTCCTCACCAAGATCTGGAAAGGCCTGCACGAAATGAAGTATGTCGGGTTGATCGACGAGGTACGCACCAAGATCAACGGCGCCCAGGCAGAAGGCTGCTCGCCGATTTCGACGGCATTTAAAGCCGGTCGCGACTTCTTCAAACCTGTCAAACCGAAGACGATCGCCAAATCACTCGCGATCGGCAACCCGGCGGACGGCTACTACGCGCTCAAGGCCACGGCTGAAAGCAAAGGAGCCATGGACATGGTGACGGATGAAGAGGTGGTGGAAGGCATCCAGCTGCTGGCCCAGACCGAAGGCATCTTCGCAGAGACAGCCGGTGGGGTCACGATCGGTGTGCTGAAGAAGCTGGTCAAGCAAGGGATCATCAAGAAAAACGAGGTGACAGTCGCCTACATTACGGGCAATGGGTTAAAGACGCAGGAAGCGGTGATCGATGCCGTCGGTCGGCCGACCCGCATTCAACCCAGTCTCGTCGCCTTCGAAAAAAATTTCAAACTCGGCAAAAATGGTGGTGGTGATTCATGATTAAAGTCCGTATTCCAACTCCGCTGCGACCGTTGACCAAGAACCAAGGAGAGGTCGACATCGCAGCTGGTTCGATCACTGATCTGGTCAATTCGCTGGAGGCCTCCTATCCCGGCATTAAAGCCCGCCTCTGCGACGAGAGCGGAGAGCTGCGCCGGTTCGTCAATATCTACGTCAACGAGGAAGACATCCGTTTCCTCAAAGGCAAAGATACCACCCTGAAAACCGGCGATGAAGTCTCGATCGTACCGGCGATCGCGGGAGGCTAACCATGGCGCATGTCTCACACTTGCGATTCCATATTCGTTTTCCAGAAGATACGATTCGGCAACCCATCATCTATCAGATCGGGCGTGAATATAATGTGGTGACCGATGTCAGGCGTGCCGATGTTCGGGATACCACAGGGTGGGCGGATGTCGAAATCTCTGGCGAAACAGCCGAAATCGAGCGTGCGGTCGAAGGCCTGCGTAAAAAGGGCTGCGTCGTCGATCCGATTGAATTGAATGTAGTCGAGTAATGACGAGTGAAGGGTAAAGGGGTAAGGCGACTGAGTAATGGAATTGACTGAGTCAGAAATACAACGTTACAGCCGACACATTATTCTTCAGGATGTGGGTGGCAAGGGACAACTGAAGCTCAAGCGCGCCAAAGTCTTATTGATTGGTGCCGGAGGCCTGGGGTCTCCAGCGGGGCTCTATCTTGCTGCGGCCGGCATTGGGACCATCGGATTGGTCGACGGCGATGTGGTTGACCTCTCCAACCTCCAGCGGCAGATCATGCACTCGACCGCCACGCTTGGAAAGCCGAAAGTCGAGTCCGGCAAGCAGACGCTCTCGGCCATCAATCCTGAAATCACGGTCAATGCGTATCACCAGCTTGTCGATGCCGACAATATCATCCCTCTCATTTCACAATACGATATTGTGCTCGATGGCTCGGATAATTTCACGACTCGCTTCTTGGTGAACGACGCCTGTTTCTTCGCCAAGAAAACGCTGATCTCTGCCAGCATGTTCCGCTTTGAAGGTCAACTGACAGCGATCAAGCCGCACCAAGGCTACCCCTGCTATCGCTGCCTCTATCCTGAACCACCGCCGGCTGGGCTGGTCCCAAATTGCCAAGAAGCCGGTGTACTTGGTGTCTTAGCCGGCACGATGGGAATTCTTCAGGCCTCGGAAGCGATCAAGGAAATTCTCGGGATCGGCGAAACCATCGCGGATAAGCTTGTGATCTACGACGCGCTCGACATGAAGTTCCGCAAAGTCAGTCGCCCCAAAGATCCGGCTTGTCCTCTGTGCGGACCGAATCCAAAGATCAAGGATCTCAGCCTGGACTACACGGTCAGCTGCACGATTTAGCAAGATGCTGAAACCGACTGCCAGCTTCGTTCTCGCATCGCTCGGACCCTCAACGTACGGAAGGCGATGTCAAAATGCTTATCCGCTCGCATGTGATCGAAGCGAGCGCTTCAAGCGAAACTTGGTTTGTACCTCCTCGTGCCCTCACTTACTGCAGCCTCGCTGGACAGTCATTTTAACCATCTTGCAGACTCATCGCATACTGCTCCTTGGGCACCTTGCCTCCTTCAGGCTGAATTAACCATGGCAGACCTTGTTATTCCTCAAGCAATCCTTGATGACATCATCGGCCATGCGAAGGAGCTGACTCCGTACGAATGTTGCGGGCTGCTGGCTGGTCATAACGGCTTGGTTACCAAGCTCTATCGCATTAAGAACATCGTCGCGATGGAAGGCGCGCAAAACCTCTCGTCGTTCGATTCAGCCAAAGTGGCGCACCTCGAACGGCTCTCGCCTGAAGAACGAGCAGAGATTGCTTTCGTGATGGACATGCAAGACTTCTCGACTGCCAAGAAAGACATACGCAACAATGGGCTCGATCTACAAGTCGTTTACCACTCTCATCCACACGATCCAGCCCGCCCATCAGTCACCGATATCAAAATCGCCACTGACTATGAAGAGATTTGGCCCAAGATCAATCTCCCCCTCCCCGCTTATCTCATCGTCTCGCTCATGAACGCAGAACCGGACGTGAAAACCTACTGGATCAAGTCTGGCCGCGTCATGCCCGCTGCAGTTGTCATCAACTAAGCGAAATTTTTCCGGTTCACATCCATCTCCGAATATACTAATGTTCCTCTAGCGCTTAGACGAGGAGCACCACTCATGAAGTTATTGAAACACTCCCTCTCGTTGTTCTTGCTGCTGCTTTTATTGACTGTACCTGTCTTTGCTGAAGACCGTAGTTTTTACAGTCCCGTGATTTACATCGACAAGGAAAAGAGTCAGATCCTCATCTCGACCAGTGCCACGGTGTTCTATATCGAAGTGCCGGAGGACGCAAAACCGCACATGGAGAAGCTTCCCATCTCCGGTCTTGTGGATTTCGTCGTCGAAATGCGAGGCGAGGACAAACTGCCGCTGATCAAAACCTGGAAGGTCAAATCTGGTGAGTCGACTTGTATGTACTTCAATGGGAAGGAGTGTAAAGAGCGATAAGCCTGACAATTCTTGTACTGAGCGGATGCCTTTCACCATTCATTACACACCCGCTCACTACTTCATCGCTTCACGCGTTAGGCTTCACCGTTCGGCAGGCTCACGGCCCTGAGTTCTATCAAAGGGCCAACAACGCTTCACCATCACTCCCCGCTGCCAGCCATATCGTCGATGAGGGGTCGGTTAATGTCGGTGCATCCGCAACAGATGGTATCGAAGAGCGTATCCGCGTCGGCGACAAAATTCTTTTCGTCAGTGAGCTTGTCAGCAATAACCTGGGCATAACAGGTTTCGCACAGCATCATTAACCCCCGCGACACCCCCACTGTTTTTCTTCCCACGCTTCCGGCCATGCGTTCTATACCGATCCTTTCTGAAGAGCCATAAAAAAATCTTCCGCTTCGAGGTCAATCCCACACTGTTGACACTCGTACGGTCGATCTGGTTCTGGAACACTCAAGGGAGTCCGATCGATGCGCCCTCGGCAGATGTGGTAAAACCGTCCACGCGCATGTTCGTCGTCCAGCGGATCACTTTCGTACACCAGCACCATAAGATGCAACACTCCATGTGAATGAATGAGTGAGGGAAAGTATACCGGCCTTCTTTCTCGTGTCGCAACCACAGAGATGATGACCAGTTCACACTTCACTCACGCTCCGCCCCTGCAGACAGCGAAAACATTGTACTCGACAGGCTCCAATCTTAGCCCTGCTCAGAGAAACCACACAGGATGCTCAAAAATCCAGTCCAGCAAGGACGCAGCGAGCGAGGAGGTGAGGCGTACGCGATTGGTACGTCGAGGCCTTGAGCAACGTGAGAACGACGTTGGCAGGATTTTTCAGTATCCTGTCACACCTGGAACTGGGCTTCGTAGAGACCCGCATACACCCCGCCTCGGCTCAGTAGCTCCTCATGCCGACCATCTTCCACTAACTGTCCGTTTTCGAGCACGAGAATCCTGTCCACATCATGCAACGTCGATAAGCGATGGGCAATAATGAAGGTAGTGCGTCCAGCAGTGAGTTCGTTCAACGCTTCCCTAATTTTGACCTCGGTCTCCGTATCAATGTTGGATGTCGCCTCATCAAAAATGACGATCGGTGGGTCTTTCAGTAATACCCGGGCGATCGAGACCCGCTGCTTTTGCCCAACGGAGAGTTTGACACCCCGTTCACCGATCCACGTCTCATAGCCTTCAGGCAACGCAGCAATGAACTCATGCGCTCGAGCAACTCGCGCCGCCACTTCGAGTCGATCTTGCTCTGCGTTCAAATCACCATACAGGAGGTTATCTTTGACTGTCCCATTAAACAGAAAGGGTTCCTGCTGAACAAACCCGATTTGCTGTCGCAGATACGCAATCGGTAGATCACGGAGATCCTTCCCGTCAATCAGAATCGCCCCCTCTGTGACGTCGTAAAATCGCATCAGCAGTTTCAAGAGCGTGCTCTTCCCAGCTCCACTCATCCCAACCAACGCCACACGCTCTCCCGCCGAAACCTTTGCGGAAAATCCTTTCAGAACCGGCACATCAGATCGATAGTGGAACTGCACCTGCTCGAATTGCACTTCGCCCTGTGCACGATGACTGGGAGCGAGCAGGCCTGGACGATCAGCCACGTCGGGTATCGTATCCAACACATCAAAGACCCGTTCACTTGCCGCCAGCGCATGCTGCAACATGTGGTTGACTGAGTGAATCTGGTTGATGGGCACATAGAACATCGCTAAATACGAAAGAAACAGCACCAACTCGCCAAGCGTCAGTCGCCCGTCCATTACCTCACCGGCTCCGTACCAGAGAATCAAAACCGTCCCGAAGGCCCCGACGAGAATCATTCCCGGCGAATACATCGACCACAGCACCATAGCCTTCAGGTTTTTCTGACTATAGGCCTGGCTCAACCGATCGAACCGTGCCTGTTCATGACCCTGACGGCTAAATCCCATCGTTTCCCTGATGCCGGACAGGGCATCTTGCAGATAGCCGTTCAGCTCCGCAGCACTCTGACGGGTCTCTCGATAGTAGCCGTGTACTTTAGATGTGAACCAACTGGCCGACAGGGCGAGCAGCGGGATCGGCAGCAGCGCAAGCGCTGCCAACTTCCAATTCAGCATGAAGAGAAGTCCTGTGATGCCGACAAGAGTCAACGACGCCGTCATCATCCCCTCAAGGCCATCAATAAAGATCCGTTCGACATGTTCGGTGTCGTTGGTCACTCGGGACATGATTTCGCCTGTCGAGCGATTCTCAAAATAGGTGATCGACAGGCGTTGCAGGGCGGCAAAGATGTGCCGGCGAAGATCATGCACGACCGTCTGCTCGAGTTGGTTATTGAGTCGGATCCGCAACGAAGCAAACAGGTTCTTGAGCAGATAGGCCCCGACCAGAAGCCCAATCGCCCCTGGGAGCAACGAGGCCTGCTTCGCTTGGATCACGTCATCAATAATGACCTTGATGACCCAAGGCGGCACCAGCTCCATCGCCGTCGCACAGGCGGCGCAGAGCAAGGTCAGAACGGCAAGAGTACGATGGGGTCGCAGGTACTGCAGGACACGAAGAAGAGCTTTCACAAGCGGTTCGACAAGGCAAGCATTAGCAGGATGCTGAAAAAGTCCGCCAGCGGCGTTCTCGCATCGTGCAGAGGGCTCAACGTACCGAAGCGTACGCCTCGCCTCTTCACTCGCTGCGGCCTTGCTGGACAGCCTTTTTGAGCATCCTGAAATTGTTCTGGCATGAGCATCGTACGGAAACTTTCAGTCATATTGTTCGCATTAAATGAGTTTTTCCGCAGCCTGTTAGATTACGTTACTGGGTTCTTTCTGCCAATATTGTGAAAATTCGTCGAGCTGCGTGAGGGTGGACATGTCCCTCATGCGATCGAGAAAGACTTTGCCGATCAGGTGATCTAACTCGTGTTGGATACAAACTGCATACAAGCCCGTGGCTTCAAAATCCAAGGGCTTACCCTTCCGGTCCAACCCTTTGACTCGCACCAGTGATGGTCTGGTGACTTTCCCTCTCAAGCCATCGACACTCAGGCACCCTTCCCAACTCTCCACCTGCTCCGGCCCATAGTAGACGATTGAAGGGTTGATGAGGACGGTTTCAGGAAATCCCCCTTCCCCCTTGCAACCCATGACAACCAATTGAACCGACCGCGAGACTTGAGGTGCCGCCAACCCGATACCCGGTTCGTCATACATGACTTCAAACATATCATCGATCAGCCGCTGGATCTCCGACGACTTAATCTCTCGTGGATCGATCGGCACGGCAATCTTCCGGAGAATAGGATTCCCCAGCTTGGCGATCTTCAGCATGGTTCCTGTCTTCAATTTCACAACCTTTGTATTATTCGTAACATAGGCGTCTTCAAGCCCGCAACCTCTTCAACGTCCCCTCACAGACTCCGCTTGGGTCGTCGAGGTTCCGGAATCTCAAAGGTCTCCTTGTTGCTGTCCCACCACTCGACCCATTCGCTCGCCCAGGCCGCACGATCCTGTTTGGTCGAGGTGTCCCAATCATGGAATTCCGTTTCATGGCGAGTCAAAATCCAGAGCGATTGCAGGGCGGACAGCGCCACGAACCGTTCGTCATCGCTGACCATGGGAATCAGGAGGGGGATGACGGCCTTCTGACGGATGTACCGCGCCTCGAACGCGGCAGCCTTTCGCACTGACGGATTGGGATCTTTGGCCATCACGTCGAGGGCCTCGGAAGCTTTCGCCGCATCCAGCCGAACGGCCACCCGTAACGCATGTTCCCGCACACGCGACAGTTCGCTCGGCTCCTTCGCCGTCGTGACGAGGGCCGGCACCCCTGCCACCCCCTTCATCATCAACAGGGTTTCTATCGCATTGTACCGGATTCTTGGGCTGGACATGGTCAAGGCCTTGACCAACACCGGAACCGACGATTCACCCAAATGCACGAATTCCCCCATGGCCCAAAACTCTTGTTTCCCTTCCAGCAACGGCAACAAGGCCTCGGCGCGCTTGAGCTCTTCCGGGCCAAGTGTCATCTGATTGAGAGGGATTGAGACATCTGGCACATCTGGATTCACCGGAGGAGCGTCATAGGGCACTTGAACAGGCCAGGCTCTACCCTGATCCGCCCATGCGCACAGAGGACCCACCCCACCCATCACGCTCAGCAACCCGATCACTCCCAGTCGGAACACATACGATCGTTTCACGATGATGACTTTCCCCTTTCGCTGACCCGAGACATTCGGTTATTCCCGCTCTTCCAGGTTATCACGATGGTGGACGATTTCGTAGAGGACCGGCAAGACCACAAGAATTAAAAAGGCCGCTGTCAACATTCCACCAACCACGACACGCGCCAGCGGCTTTTGTGCCTGAGAGCCGATGCCTGTCGCAAGCGAAGCCGGCAACAGCCCGATCGCCGCTCCCAAGGTCGCCATGAGGATAGGGCGCATCTGGACATCGGCCCCGCGCATCACAGCCTGCCGCAGACCCAGCCCGGCCATACGGAACTCCTCGATACGCGAGATCAATAACACACCACCCAGTATCGCAACCCCCAAGGTCGAGATCATCCCCACCGCAGCCGAGATGCTGAAATGGGTCTGCGTGATGACCAGCGACAAGACTCCACCGACCAAGGCAAACGGGACCGCCGCGAGGACAAGCACCGCGTTCTTCAAGGAATCGAACGTGCTATAGAGCAGAAAGAGAATAATGGCCAGGCTCACGGGCACGATCTTCGCCAGCCGTTTCTGTTCCTCCTTGAGCTGATCATATTGCCCGGCCCATTCCATCCGATATCCATCCGGCAACCGTACCTGTTGGGATAACTTCACTTGCGCTTCTTCGACCGTACCCTGAAGATCGCGCTCGCGCACACTGAATTTGATCGGGATATACCGTTCGTTGTTCTCACGGTAAATGATGAAGGCTCCGGTCTGCATGGTAATGGCCGCGAGCTGCTTGAGCGGAATGCTGGCCCCATCCGGTGTGTTGACCAAGATATTGCCAATGGAGTCCACATCCTGCCGATACTCCGGCAGAAACCGAACAACCAGGTCGAAGCGTTTTTCACCTTCGTACACCTGCGTCACCGCTTGACCGCCGATGGCGGCTTGAACCACGGCATTCACGTCTGAGACTCGTAAGCCATATCGAGCGCTGGCTTCGCGATCGACCTGGATCAGTAGATTGGGCTGCCCGATCAATCGGAAAATTCCCAAGTCCTTCACCCCGGGAACGTTGCGCATGACCGATTCAATCTCTGCAGCCTTCGCTTCCATAAGTTTGAGATCCGTGCCGAACAGTTTGATCGAATTCTCCCCCTTCACGCCCGACATTGCTTCCTCAACATTGTCTTCGATGACTTGGGAAAAATTAAAAATAACACCGGGAATTGTCTTCAGTCGACGCTCGATTTCTTCGATCAAGCCCTCCTTCGTCAAGCCGCGACGCCAGGCCGATGCCGACTTCAGATTGGCCATAAATTCGGCATTGAAAAAGCTGGTCGGGTCCGTCCCATCGTCCGGCCGTCCGAGTTGAGACACAACCGTCTCGACTTCCGGAGACTCTTTAAACATCCGACGGATGTCGTTCGCCAATCGATCCGCTTGATCAAATGAAATATCGACCGGCATGGTAGCCCGCACCCATAAATTCCCTTCCTCCAACGCCGGCATGAATTCGCCGCCCAACGATTGCAGCGTCAGAGCAGCGAGCGCCACCAACCCTGTCGAAAATCCGACCACCAGGATTCGATGATCGAGCGCCCATGCCACAAGCCCCATGTAGGTACGCCGCACAAGCCGGGCGATCGCCGTATCAGCTTCCCTGATCGGCGACTGCAAGAGAAACGAGCAGAGCACTGGGGCGAGGGTACATGCCATCAACAGGGCCCCCACCAACGCGAACCCATAGGTGATCGACATGGGAGCAAAGATTTTTCCGGGAACACCGGTCATCGTAAAGAGCGGCACAAAGGCCACGACGATGATGGCCGTCGAAAAGAAAATGGGCCGCCCGACTCGGCGGGCCGCCCGAATAATGTGTTGGTGAATCGTCACCTGATGGGTCTTACTGTGTGCCAGCTGAAAGAAGATGCTCTCGACCATGACCAACGTCGCGTCCACAATGATTCCGAAATCGATCGCACCCAAGGAGATCAAGTTGGCCGACTGACCGACAGCCACCATCATGGTAAAGGTGAAGAGCAGCGAAAGCGGGATGGTCAAGGCGACGATGAGTGCCGCGCGGAAATGTCCGAGAAACAGAAACAGGATGACGAACACCAGCACCATGCCGCTGATCAAAATATCGGTGACCGTCTCCACCGTCGTCTGAATGAGTGTCGTCCGGTCATAGAACGTGTTGATCGTGATTCCGGCCGGCAGTTTCCCTTCATTCAGTTCCTGCACCTTTTCTCTGACTCGCTCGAGAACGGATAAAGCCTGAGCACCGCGCTGGAGTAATACCACCCCTTCCACGACATCGTCTCGGTCATCGATCCCAACCTTCCCGAGACGCACACGATGGCCTACGGTAACCTTTCCCAGGGTCTTCACGAAGATAGGCGTACCGTCTTTCTCCGTTACCATGACATTCTCGATATCGTCCAGATCGTTGATCAGCCCCAGTCCACGAATGTTGTAGCTCTGCGCCCCGATCGTTAAGTAGTTACCGCCAACGTTCGCATTGCTGTTCGACAGAGCCGTCATCACCTGCGAGAGATTGACGCCGTAACTGATCAGTTTTCCCGGATCAATATCGACATGGTATTCCTTCGTGGTCCCGCCCAGGGTCGTCACGTCAATGACTCCCGGTATCCGCTTGAATGCTCGACGGACCCGCCAGTCTTGTATCGTCTTCACATCCGTCAGACTCGCATTCGAACCGCTCAATTCATACCGATAGATTTCGGCGATGGCCCACCAGGGAGAGAGCACGGGTTGTACCCCTTGCGGCAATTGGACTGCGTTGAGGCGATTCAAGATTTCTTGGCGATCCCGAAAGAGGTCGCTGTCGAAGTCAAAATACACCTTGATGTCGCTGAGGCCGAAGATCGAGAGCGACCGAATATCCGTCAGACGGGGCGTGCCATTCAAGGCCACCTCGATCGGGATCGTCATCTGTCGCTCGATTTCCTCGGCCGAATAGCCGGGGAGTTGGGTAATCAACTCCACCATGGGAGGCGCTGGATCAGGATACGCCACGATGTCGAGCAGGTGAAACGCGTAGAGACCGCCGAAAAGGAGCAGCAGTCCGAGTGCACAGACCAGGAATCGTTGAACGAGTGACACCTCAACGATTTTTGTGATCATCGGCCCTCAACAAACGCACGGCTCGTCCGGCGGTGGAGGCGACGGCAAGGAGCAATCATCGTCCCTGCACCTCCTGCCCCTTGATCAGTACCGCTCCCTTCGTCACGATGCGTTCTCCCTGCTTGAGCCCTTCAATAACCCGCGTGTGATCCGGCGAGATTGTGGCGACTTTCACCTCTCGTTTGCTGTAGCGATGCTCGTCCTCGACGACATACACAAACTGTTTGCCGTCGACTTCCAGTACCGCTTCCCGAGGCACGGTCAAAAATTTCCCGGTCTCTCCGACATCAAGTTGTAGCCGCGCAAACATTTCCGGCTTCAGCTTGTGCGCCTGGTTGTCGACTCGTGCCCGAACCTTGATGGTTCTCGAGGCCGGATCGACGACATCGCCCACCGACGTGACCTTGGCAGGGAACTCCACGCCAGGGTAGGCTTCTACCCGTACCGCTGCGGACTGCCCTTCCCGCACTAAAGCCAAATCATGCTCATACACATCGGCGACAACCTGCAGCACATCCAAGTCAGCCACCGTAAATAGCACATGGTCGGGATCTCCGGTCACGGACTGGCCAGGTGTCACAGTCCGTTCAACCACGCTCCCGCTCAGTGGACTCTTCATCTCGAAGCGCGACGTGATCTGCTGCTTGTCCACTGGCTTGTTCAGTTCTTGAGGGGCGACCCGAAGCGACAATAATCGCTCCTTTGCTCGACGGAACTCTGCGCGCGCTTTGACCAATTCGTTCTCGGCTTGTTTTAAATCTTTCAGCGCCAGTGCCTTGTCCTCGTACAGATCCTTCGCCAGCTCATGGGCCCTCGTTGCATATTGTAAGTCTGAGTCTTCCTTGACGTACTCTGAATAGGCCTGCGCGATGTCCGGACTATCAACAACCAGCAACACGTCCCCCGCCTTCACCCGATCTCCCAGATGAGCGCTCACCTCAACGACACGTCCTTGCAACGGAGAAGACACCCGTGAATATTTGTCCTCGCCATAGGCGATCTTTCCCGAAAGGGTCAATCCTTGGCGGGACAAATTGAACCCAACGAGAGCCGTTTCGACACGCGGCGCCGATTCGATGGGATGTGCTGCTTCCCCCTTATCCGTCGCAGATACTGCAGGCTGTGAATGGGGACGCTGATCCTGTTGTCCGCAGGCTGTGAGCGTGAGAACGATCACACTGGCAACCAGTGCACACACACACCAGGGAAACTCGTTGGAGCAATACAACCGACAGTCTTTCATTGTTGCATCTCAATCATTACCTTGCGTCGCACCTACGGCATCATGACGATGACGTGAGGTCTGTCCCAACGGCGCTTTCCAGTTGAATCACATTCCGCTGATAATTGAACAAGGCCTCAATATAATTCTGTTGGATCGTCCGCGAGGTCCTGGCCGCGTCAAGGAGATCGATCAGCGTAGCCCCACCCCGATCATAGGCTCGCTCGGCGATGGTAAAGGTCGACCGCGCGTCATCGAGCACCCCTCCCAGAAAAGCCTCAACCAGCCGACGGCTTTCAAGCAAGTTGCGATAAGCAACCTCCACTTGATTCTCAACCTGGTTGAGCGTCTTGCTGAGATCGGCTCCCGCCGCCTGCATTGAGGCCTCGGCCTGCACGATCTTCCCCTGATTACGATTGAACAACGGCAGTGGTACACCAAGACTGAAGGCCATTTGATTCGAATTGTCGGGTCCATGGGATCCCTGGACGGCGTACCCCGCTCCGATGGTGACATCGGGAATCCGGTACGCCTTGGCCAAACTCAATTCAGCCTCACGTTGTGACACTATCAACCGTTTCGCACGAACATCGGGACGAGCATCCGACGCAAGCACACGCAACTTGACGATGTCCGGATCCACTCGCTGATATTCCAACTCCGTCGTCAACTCAACCGAAACGACCGGGGAAAGCCGCAAGAGCTGGCGGAGATCGGATCTGGCCGATTCCGACTCTTGAATCGCTTGAATGACTTGCGTTTGGAAATCGATCAACTGCAGGCGAATCCGAATCAAGTCAACTTCGGCGATATACCCCTTCTTGAATCGAATGGTATTGACTTCGAGAATACGCGAAAAACGGTCACGATTTTCCTCCGCCAGCACCAGACGTCTTCGAGCCAATTGTGTTCGGTAGTACGCATCCTTCACGGCAAACCGCAACTGGCGAACGGCGTCTTCAAAGCCGGCCTCTGCAGACTGGAGTCCGAATTCGGCACTCTCGATCCGATACCCGCGTTTGCCGGCCAGTTCAAACAACTGCTGGATCTGGGGGGCGATCTGTCCGCTATTCCCCAGCGTGCGCCCCTGAACGGGCGAGCTCACGAGTCCCAAAGACGCTATGGGATTGGGAAACAATCGAGCGGTCAGCTGCGCGCCCTTGCTGGACTCAATTCCATACTTTGCGATCAGCAGATCAAGATTCTGCTGCAAAAAAAGGCCGATCGCCTCCTCCAGACTCAATCGTAGCGTTGAAGCCGTATGAGGAGCGCCGCTCCTCGTGGAGTCTGTCATGGCTGCTTCACAGTCAGGAGTACCGGTGATGACACCGCTGAGGCAGCACACACAGCACAGGATGGACGCAAGGAAATTCATCTGATCAATCGGTGAGGAGGCACTGCTCCAATGAATCGTTCACCTATCAGGCTCGATCTATTCAATGGAGATGCCAAGAACATGGGAATGGCGGAACCCGTATCGTGGCGAGGTTCGGACCAGAACGTAATGCGCTCGCTCGACCAGACTATCGGTGTGAGATCAACGATCCACAGCGGCCTTATGAACTGAGTGCTCGAAGGTGTTTCCGCACCCGAACCTTCTCATGATGTTTTCTCAGCAACTGTTGGCGCACCACATCCTGATTCTCGGCCACGATCCGAACCAAGCGATCCATATCTTCTGCATGGTCACGCACCAGTTCCGACAACTTCTGGATCTGCTCCTCCAACTTTTCCAGCCGCCAGGCCATGTCGTGTAGTGGGTCCGAGGTTCTCTCCGCCAGCTTCGTAACACGTCTGGAATCTACTCGTGGCAACGCCGCGATGACGACATCTCGCTTCATGCTCACTCCTTTGTTCATGGCCAACCGAGCCGAGTGGCTCAATCCGGCGTTCTGGTAGCTAGTATTATCCGCATGGCAGAGGAAGTCAACGATTCCGTTTTCTTTCTATTTCAAGACAGTCCTGCTAGAATCGCACCCATGAAGCATATCTTCACCATGGTCTTGGCGGGTGGAAAAGGTGAGCGGCTCAATCCTCTCACGGCACAACGGGCAAAACCGGCGGTTCCCTTTGGCGGGAAATATCGCATCATCGACTTCACGCTCAGTAATTGCTTGAATTCAGGGCTTCGCAAAGTCGCCGTCCTTATCCAATATAAGTCTCATTCCCTCGATCGACATATTCGCGCGGGCTGGAACATTCTCAGCGCCGATCTCAACGAGTACATCGCCTCGGTCCCTCCTCAGCAGCGCATCAGCGAAGATTGGTATCGCGGCACGGCCGACGCCGTGTATCAGAACATGTTCTTGATCGATGATGAACGCCCCGAGTTCCTGCTGATCCTCGCCGGCGACCACGTCTACAAGATGAACTACGCGGAGATGTATCACTGGCTCATCGCCACGAGCGCGGATGCGGTCGTGGGGGCCATCGACATCCCCATCCAAGAGGCCTCTCGCTTCGGGGTCATTGCGGTGAACCCAGACTACCGGATTACACGGTTCGACGAAAAACCCGCGCATCCCATTCCTCTCCCCAACGATCCGGACCATGCCTTTGCTTCGATGGGTATCTACCTCTTCCGTACCAAGGCGATCCGCGAATACCTGCTTGCCGATGCAAAAGAAGGCGGCGCACATGACTTCGGGAAAAATATCATCCCGAAGATGATTGCCGAGAAACGGGTCTATGCCTTCAAATTTCAGGACGCGAACAAGAAAGCGGTCAAGTATTGGCGTGATATCGGAACGCTCGATGCGTACTGGGAAGCCAACATGGATCTGGTCTCCGTGGATCCACAGTTCAATCTGTACGACGCGGACTGGCCGATCCGAACCTACCAGGGACAGTTTCCACCGGCCAAGTTCGTCTTCGCCCAGGATTTTCAGGGAGGTCGGATGGGTGTCGCACTCGACTCGATCGTGTGCGGCGGCTGTATTATCTCTGGCGGGCGGGTCCAGAATTCAGTCCTGTCTCCGAACGTCCACGTGCACGACCATGCCGATGTCCGTGACTCCGTGGTGATGGAAAATGTCACGATCGGGGCACAGAGTCGCATCAAGCGCGCCATCATCGACAAGGATGTGACGATCCCTCCCCAGACAGAGATCGGGTATAACCGAGAGGCCGATGCACAGCGGTTTACCGTCACGGAATCGGGTCTCGTGGTGATCTCAAAAGGAATGAAGCTGCATGCCTCCGTCGATTCATCCGGTTGATCTGATCTCCGCACTCCGTCAAAAACATCTCACCCCTGCGATCGTGTTTCTCACCTCACGGCGAGCCTGCGACGAGGCCATGGAAGCGTTCGACCACGCCAACTTCGTTCTGCCTACCGTACGGCAAGAGGCAATCGCGAACGCCCTTGAACAAGTCATGGCTCAACACCCCAGCATTGCCGAGCACCCGATGATTCCCATCGTCCAACGAATCGGTGTGGCCGCCCATCATGCCGGGCATCTGCCGTCTTGGAAAATCGCCATCGAAGAATTGATGCGACAGGGGCACCTCGATGCAGTCTTTGCCACCACGACCTTAGCGGCAGGCGTCGACTTTCCCGCTCGCACAGTTGTGATCACACAGTCCAGCATCCGCAAGTCTCGCGACTTCACCGACTTGACGGCCGGCGAAGTCCAGCAAATCGCGGGACGAGCCGGACGCCGAGGGAAGGATCATGTCGGATTCGCTGTGATCACCCCTTCACCGTATATCGATCTGTCGGTTCTGACCAAGGGGTTGACCGGACAGCCGGAGGCCATCGACAGCCAGTTTACCATCAGCTATCCGATGGTCTTGAACCTCTTGAAGGCTCACCCCCACGAACACATCCAAGGAATTCTGGCCAAGAGTTTTGCGCAGTTTCAATTGAATCAGCGAGCCGAGGTCCTTGAGCAGAAACTCGACGCCCTCCACATCAAAATGGAACCGTTCGGCCCTCGCGTCTGCACGGACTGGATCACCCAATGGCACACCTTCGACCATGCACGAAGACACCGCCATACGCGCCATCCAACCTATCGGTCTGAACCGCCAGAGATTTCGGCGCGGCTGCCGTTCCTCACACCAGGACGGGTGGTTGGACTGAGCCGAGGACGGGGCATCGTGCTTCGCCAGTATCGGAGCAAAGGTCAAAAGAATTCGATGCTTACCATCTTGCGGCCGGAGAGCGCCGTCACCGAATGTCCGGTCACCAGCGTGAAGGAAGTGTACGACCGTACGTACGACTGCCCGGAAACTTCGTCCTATCCCTGGTGTTCCACTGACACGTTCGATCGACTGAGCCACCAGTTAGAAGAACTGCCGCTCCGGTTGCCCCTTCTCCCCATCCTGGTATCCAGCAACGGCGAGCCTCTTCCTGACACCATCGTCCAATCACTCGAAGACTTCCCCTGTCCGACCTGTCCGTCGCGATCCGCCTGCCAAAAGGACTTCCTCACGGCGTCACGCCTCCGGCAGGAACAGCAGCGGCATATCAAATCCATCCAAGCCCTGCGCACCAGTTTATGGCATCGATTCCAAGAGCGCGTCGAGGTCTTGCAGAAATTTGGCTATCTCACCCTAACGACACAGCTGACGGCTGAGGGAGAATGGGCACGACTCATTCGAATCGATCATTCCCTGCTGATTACCGAGCTGATTCGTGCCGAAGCTTTCACGGGAGGAGACCCGTCACTCCTCGCCGGCATTTTGGCCAGTTTGGCTCATGATGACGACCGACCTGGAGCCTTTCCGCGCATCAGTCCTGGGTTGAGCTCCTTGCTTGGGCAAGTACGCAAACTCGCAGAGAGTTTGTCTCCCTATGAAGATCCTCCCCTCCTCCGCGCAGACGTGGCCGCTCTAGTGGAACGCTGGGTCGCCGACCCAACCCTCACCTGGATCGGACTCTGCAAACTGACTACTATGGCTGAAGGCGACATCTATCGGCTTCTGGCCAGAACCCTGGAGTATCTGTCCCAGGTGCAAACCCTCAACGCGACACACCCCGGCCTCGCTGAATCCGCAGCCCAAGCGATCACGGCGATCCGACGCGGCGTGTTGGAGGAATTGCCGTGATGACGCTTTCAGTAATCAGCTGCCAGCTAGGAGCTCTCGCATGACCACCGACGAACTCGAAAAGCTCTTGGCTCAACAACCTGTCGCAGTGCTCCACCGTCTGGCCCGCGGGCGCCTCCATCGACACTTTCGTGCCGGGAAACGACGCCTGATCGAGCTGCTGCTCCAACATTCAAGCCAGAATCGCGTCGGCTTTGAGTCCGATCTGCTGACGCTGATCGGAGAGCGTCAATCCAGTCCAACATCTGGATCGTCGAGAAGGCCTGGAGCTCCACCCATCGCTCACAAGAAAGTTGTACCCAGGGCCTCGGATTCCGAGCCGTCGGATCCTCCCGTCTCCCTCACAGAGTGGTTACAAGGAATCGGTGTGCCGGCACCTCAACCATTCGTCCAGGACCCCTGGCAAGTTGAAGCCTTGGCCGCAGTGAGTGAAACCGATGTGGTGATCAGCGTCCCAACTGGAAGCGGGAAGACCTATGTAGCCGTTGAAGCAGCTCGTCTGGCCATGGAGGATAATCGGAGCGTCATTTACACGTCGCCGCTCAAGGCTCTGTCAAATACGAAGTACGCAGAGTTCTCAAAGATCTTTGGACCAGACAAGGTCGGCATTCTCACCGGTGATCGCCAGGAGAACGGACAAGCTCCGTTGCTTGTCATGACGACGGAGATTCTCCGTAATCTGCTCTACGATGCAGCGAGTGGCGAGGTCGATGTTCGCCTGGACACGCTCGGCTTAGTCATCCTGGATGAGTCACAATACCTGGCTGATCCTGAGCGAGGGGTTGTGTGGGAAGAAACCATCATCTTCTGTCCCTCCCAGGCTAGGCTGCTGTTACTCTCGGCCTCCATCGGCAACCCTCAAGATATCGCCGACTGGCTGACATCGATTCGGCCTACTCCCTGTCGACTAGTACGACACAGCAAGCGCACCGTGCCTCTGAGAGCCGGCTACCTTCACCCTAATGGAAGACTCACCCCCTTGTTTCGTACGCTCGGCATTCCACAGGGTCATCCCAGTCACCTTCATCCCGAAGCGAAACACCTCTTTATTGAATACGAAGAAGAGACCTTGCCATCCGGACGTCCAAGGCGATAAGTAAACGATGCTTCACGAGATACACTTCACACGATTGAGAGCGACGTGACGAGAACACTGGTGGCCTTTTCCAACATCTTGCTTAGAAAGAAGCCGTGAGGCCAGCCGTGAGGCCATGGCGGAGGGATTGAAACTCCGTCAGCGGAAAGGACGCCGATCGACCGTCCGTGAGATGACTCTCCCAGGTGCCCTCGATCAAGCGATTCCACCAGACCCGATAGCCGACTTGGGCCGCAAGCCATCGCGTGAGATGCAGCGTCGCTCCGATCTCGGCATCCGCCCCAAACCCAATGCCACGCATGGTAAAACTTGGAGCTTGTAACTCACCATCGGCGACTCGTAAATGATGGGTATCCTCGTTGGTAAAGAAATTGATAGGCTTTAGCACAATTGAACCATGAAGGGTCAACCAGCGTAGCAGGTGATACTCACTGGCGGCACCAACTCGAAGCGCATACCAGGCATTGCTGTTGGAAAGCACCAGCGCACGATTGCTGATACCAACACCACCCGGTACACATAAGGGGTCCAGCCCTGGCGCATTTATATCCAAATCCGTCGAGGCCCCTGCCACCGAACAACTGACCTGCCTGACCCCGTAGGCCTTATGCTCCTGACGCCAGTACTGGAAGCCGAGAAAGCCATCCAGATGCCCCTGCCCATGGGGGAAGGTCATCAAGGATCCGCCCAAATCGGCGTTCAGAAACCACAGTCCAGATCCACTGATATCACTATGGGTTCGAAGCGAGGGATTTCCTCCGTCGGCCGCGAGAAAATCGTCGTCAGTCAGACGCCCCCCTCCGATGTGAGCCCCTCCCACCTGCACCCGGCCAAAGAAACGAGGTCTGAGATAAACTTTGGCGGTCAGCTCCACCACATTCGTGGAATGATCGGCATACGTCAGCCGCGAAGTCGGATTCCCTAAAAGCCCTTGCGACGACGCATTGTGGGCCCACCGAGTGTCTCCCACACTGATCCAGGTCCCAAGCGTGAGATCCACTCTTTTCGGCTGATCTGATAGTAATTCCTCGGTCATACCGCACGGCACCACGGTCAATATTCCCAACAGAAGAACGGTGACGAAAACGACTGATCTGGCAAATACAGAGACATTCACCGCCGAACTCCTTCCCGCTGAATACCCACGGCATGAAATCATCACTCAGCTCTCCAGCATGCTCCCCCAACAGGCAAATCGCATCTCGTTTTTCCAAAGAATCTTTCACATCAGCGCGGACAGCTAGACCAGCCGCATCCGATCATCGTACGCTGTTTAATACTCAACCGGTAGAGATCCGGACGCTCATAGCCGACAGCTGTATTGTTGAGACAGGCGCGGGAGATCTATCTTGTCGTGCCATGATTGAGCCAGACCTCAACACAAGTGATCTCCAACTTTCATTGGCCAAAACACATTCTTACCACATTCAAATGGATCATACGGGAGACACAACTGCACGGACAGGATTTTCTCATCTCTTACAGATGCGATGTGAGGCCCCACATACATCTTACCGTGGCAAGGCAGAGGCTTATTCAGAACAATGATCCATGACACCACTACAAGCATGTATTCACAATGCGACGCCTAATGTGCATGTATGCGGAACTCTCCGTTTGTGATGTTGACTCAAGAGGTGCGTACAGGCTGAATAATCATCACGTACTTTTTTGATGCAAACGATACGAGCGGGTACGGGCATTGTACGCTCTACACCATTACAGCACCCTGCCACCAGAAATTAAGGAACTCTCCCCAATCTTCGACCAGGCATCTATTTGCCTCTCTACCTTCAGCCGTACGCAGGCAAGACGCATCGTGGAGTTGAGGCACATGATACGAGAGGCCTGCAACTTCCTAATGAGGAACCTCGTATGAAACGCACTCCTTGAATGGCTATAACGTGAGGGTAGGGAGAACCTCCGGCCTCTATAGCTGAAAATTACTGTCGGCAATGTCACATCGTATACTGTTGACTAGTTGACGACTGGAACCATCTACTATTTATCCGTTACTGCGTATAACAGTGCCTGCGAAAGCCCACCCTCCAATGAGGTGGGTACAAGTGCAGTTCGAGCCCATTCACAGCGGTTAGCGTGGTCATCACAGCTACTGCGGAGCCGTGCATTCGTGACCCATTGCTCAAACATCCGACTGCCGTGTAGGAGCATCGTTTGTGCGAGGTGTGCATAGCGATGGGCATAGCTGATCACAAGTCACGGTTGTCCCACATGGCAAATCTTGCGTGTGGTGCCGGATCACAGAAACAGTCGGCTGGTCAATCTCAAACCATGGATAGAAGTCTTAGACAGACACACAAACAGGGGCTACCAATTATGTGGAAAGTCGACCGCGCTGGCATTGAAGCGGCAGCGTGTGAGGTCTTGCGTAGTGAAACCGAGATCATGTAGGACTGAGGCGGCATCATCCGCTTCAAGGAAGCCCAGCGCGAGTTACAACGATTCGTCGCCCACCACTACCTCGTCCTTGAACCGCCGACGCAAGACGATCACGCGTCGTGCCTTTGACTCTCGCGTTAAGCGGCTGGCTGGGCCTAACGACGATACCGGTTGGTTCTCTCGCTACGGACTTGCCCAAGATATCCTCACGGCGCGAACCATGTGGATCGGTGTAGGTCAACGGACACACCCGCTGCCAACGTTTCTATAACTCCCTAAGGTGTAGGCATCCCAAGGGGAAAGCTATCGGCTCCAACCAGGTCGCCACCGACTCGCTGTCACATCGCACCAGCAGCTGACCATTGGTTGCTTCACTACTGACTGTTTTGGTGAGCACCGACAGCCTCGAGTGTGCACGCCTTTTTGCTTCCCCCATTGGCCACACGCTTAAACCTTGGACAAGGACTCAATCTGCAGCTGAACTCCACTTCGAGCATGAGAACGCCGTATGATGAAGCGCGATCTGTCAGAGCATCGTGAGGTGCCCGTTCACTTCACCCAACACACTCGTCGACTGCCACTTTCATTCTCTTTTCACACCAACCAATGGCAACTCTGGGATGGTCGAGCCTTTGCGGTAAATCAAATTAAAATTACTGGCTACTGGCTTTAACCACGATGACATTTCGAGCCAATTCCACTCCGTTGCTTAGCATACGCGCTTCTATCGTGTAGAACCCATATGGTCTCACGGCCGTGAGACACTGGGTCCCATTGTCCGCGCCATCGAACGGACAATAGGGAGAAAAACCTTCAATGCGATTGAGGGTGTTGTTAATCAAAAATTGCACTGAGACGGTCCCTGTTATGTTAGCCGGGTACGCCTGCACCGTCCACGGCTGCCCTGAGGTCGGCGCCCCCAGCACCGTCAGGGTTACTGTCGGTGTCGAGGTAGTGGTCGGGGCTGCAGACGCTTGAACTATTATGGCCTGGCGAGTGACTTCGATCCCATTGCTCTTCACCCGTGCCTCAATAGTGTAACTTCCAAATGGTCTTACGGTTGTGCGGCACAACGCGCCGTCCTCATTGGCCTCGAATGGACAATAAGGAGCGTTATATTCGGTGCGGTTGAACGTATTGTTGACCCAATATTCCACCGTTATTGTTCCCGTCACATTGGCGGGATATGCCTGCACCGTCCACGGCTGCCCCGAGGTCGGCGCCCCCAGCACCGTCAGGGTTACTGTCGGTGTCGAGGTCGGTGTCACTGTCGGTATCGGTGTGGGTGTCGGTAGAGGTGTCGGTGTCAAGGTGGTGGTTGGGGCTGCAGACGCTTGAACTGTTATAGCCCGGCGAACGACTTCGATCCCATTGCTCTTCACCCGTGCCTCAATAGTGTAACTTCCAAATGGTCTTACGGTTGTGCGGCACAACGCGCCGTCCTCATTGGCCTCGAATGGACAATAAGGAGCGTTATATTCGGTGCGGTTGAACGTATTGTTGACCCAATATTCCACCGTTATTGTTCCCGTCACATTGGCGGGATATGCCTGCACCGTCCACGGCTGCCCCGAGGTCGGCGCCCCCAGCACCGTCAGGGTTACTGTCGGTGTCGGTGTGGAAGGGGGTGGAGTGCTTGCTGGGGTATAGGTACTAGTGTTGCTCGGGCCCGATTCAATATTTGCGGAGGTGTATGCCGTAACCACGTAGTATTGGATAACAGCGGGTGTTCCAATATTGAAACTCGTCGTAGTCCCCACTGTAGCCAGCAGCGATGCGGTGCCGGCTGATGGCGCACAGGGCAACTGCCTACAGTTATAGACGCGATAGCCCACCACGTCCGCCCCAGTGCTCGCAGTCCACGTCAACATGGCACCCCATGCAGCACTCGACCAGAAGACAAGAACCGTGGCAATCGTTTTTACCCCAAGCATGTAAATACTCCTTAAAATATACGCTGACCACAACAGACGCTGCCGTCCATAGGATGCCAATAGGCGTCATCAAAACTCATCTAATTATAAAACCTTATACGTAGACACCAGAGAAGAGACTCGAGAGCACGACAACTCGTCACACGGCTGTGAAGATCAAGCAAGATGTGGGCCACGGCGTCTGAGTAGAAAGCCTTGGAATATTATCGGTGCCGATCCCCCCACTGTACAAAAAACGCGGGACATTGAAATTGTCTGGCAGCTAAGAGCCTGATTTTTATAAGAATGGGCGATGTACGTATCCTCCTACAGCAACAACGTTTAGTACATAATGTTCGCCGATGGCTTGAGGAGCCTCATTTCTGGACAAGCACAGACGTCGATCTGTTCACAATCGTAGAGAGAAAGGACAAGAATGGACTTACTTCACAACTATGAGAAAAGGATGAGGTCTCGGAGCCTGCTCGTAATCTAAAGAGGGTAAGTCAGGGAATGCGAGGACGCACTATATCAAGATCAAGCTGAAGTTGAGTTTGCACTCATGGTTTTTCCAGAGCCTGCAGCATTCTTTTCCTCACAGGAAAAGCGTTATAGCTTAGTTACGCTCACAGGTACTGATGAACAGAGGAAGTGCACTGTGGAAGAAATTAGGGTATGAGATGTTTATTGGATTTGCACGGGAAGGTAGTAAGTTTTGTGCGAGAGGGCTGCAGTAAGGCGGAGACGGACCGATGGTTCATGGTGAGCAAGGGGAGCCTGTCCCGGTAGCTCAAGCTCAATGGGCTGACACACGGACGCCCTGGGCCCAAAACTGCACAAACTAGATCGGGAAGTCTTGCGGCGTCATGTCACCGCGCAGGACGATCTAACAGAAGGGAAAGCAGCTCGGCATTGCGGGGGCTCATGCCAGTGCATCAGGAACGCATTCCACAAGATGTGGTGGATCCGGGAGGAAACGACCGGCTACACAGAGTGCAGCCCGCTGCAACGAAGAAAGTTGGTGCGTCTTCATGCGCAATGCATACGTCGCAGCCAGCAGCTCATCCATGTCGATGAATGCGTCTTCTCGCCTTCCGTCCCACGTGGCTATATGGGTATCCACCCAAGGGACACCGGGTGTACGGCCTGATATTCTGGCATAGGAGACTGCGCACTGCAGGCCTAGGGACGGATTTTTCAGGACCGGTCCTCTTTGAAGACGGTGCGATGCCAGGCGTTCAACTCTTGGCTCAAAGCTAGGCAATGTCCGTGTCTGACCTGGACGCACCTGGTTATCATGGACAGCTCGGCCTTTCATAAATCGCCGGAAACGGCAGAAGCTCATCCAGCACATCGGCGCCACTCTGCTGTTTTTTCGCCATATTTTCTCCAGCCCTCAATCACATCGAACACGACTTCACCGTGCCAAAGAAACCCCTTGAATACCAGTAACTCATGTCTGTCGATCAAATCGTGAGGGCTATCAATGGTGATCGGCTTAGCTGTAAACAAGCCCGTGGCGTTGACGATATCGTAAGTGACACACGTCCTCGATCCTGAGTTTCCAAGTACTACGATGTAACGCGGTCAGGCTGACGTCATCCAACGTGATGTCTTTACTAAGACCATCAGTGTCATAGGCTCAAACGGCAATGAAATACTCCAGCGGTCTCAAACATGAGGAGATCAAAACTGAGTTCCACCACGGAGTGATTCACCGCATCTTCACTCAGGGAGAGCAGGCGCCCCACACTGACTCACACGCGCGAAACTTCTCATGCTTTGAGGATCTTGGTCAGCCCCACAAGATCAACTGCCTATAGCCCACCACAGTCATCGCGTCGATGACACTCAAGTTTAGCAAACGCGCTACCTTCACAAAGTCTACTGACGAGCTGGGGAAAAGTCTCACATACCCCCTCGTTGGCACCATAAATGAAACTAGCGATAGACCATCAGCAGTGCACCAAATACTAAGGGAGCAGCATTATATTGATTCCATTTACATCTACGCCTCAGTAAGATGGCTAGGAATAAATATGTGCCCACCGGAGACCTCATTCTTGTGCGTGCTTAATCCTTCTGCAGGCTGATCCCTTCACAAACTACACTTCCAAATTTCGAGCAGCGGTGCAAATCCTTTTGAAAGCAAGAACATAGCGAAGATTCTTCCGGCATCACTCTTGCTCACTCAGCTTCCTCAAGAAGAACAACGGCGGTGGTTCGCTGCGTCTTACATAGGTCACCATCTGGCGCGATGCGCAGGGAACGCTTGGCTCAGATTGGAGCCATTGAGCAGAAATCATTTATATCCCCAGCATTTTGACAGCTGGTTGTAGAAGAGCATCGCATTGATTAGACGTTCCCTCATATAGCATCAAAATCCCCTTACCGATCCAGCAGAGGAGCATCTCTTATGTTGCCGTTTAAGATCCTCATTACCTTAGCCTCCCGAAACCCTATCATCTCGATGGTCCATCTGGTACTTTTTCTTTTGCCACTTATATCGCTGGCTGGTTGCGCGAATGATGGCACAGAAGGACCGATAACTTCTCCGAACAATGCCCCTCAATCCAGTGTGGCACAGGCTGATGACGGAGAAGACCCAAAGATTGATGTGACTTCGACAGCAACAGATGTTACTGCGCAGATAGCTTGGGATCCTCCATCGGATTTCCAAGCAGCTGGTTACAACATCCATTATGGGAAACGCTCATCAGAAGAGTCGAACCCGGATGAACCTGAACCAAGTGTCTGCTCCTCTCAAAAAAGCCAAACCGTCGAGGACACACACACTACGATCACGGGGCTCGAACCCAACACAGAATATTTTCTCGCTATCCAAGCATTCAATGAAACCGACAGTCTCTGCTCGAATGCAATTACAATAGTAACTCCTCCGATCCAATCATAGATGACTGCACTTACGCTTCAGTCAATTATTGTTTCACTTACACGAGAAGTATTTTCTCAAACCAATTCAGCACAAGAGACGCATTCCAGCTGATGGAGAGGTTTTATGAGAGACTTTTTAAGAGCAATCACTTACCAAACGGCTCGATCCCGCTGTAAAGATCTCGCTTCGGTCTCCCCTAGTTTCTGGGGGAGGATCGGAGTCACAATGCTCATGTGCTTTGGGCTCGTTTCTGAAGGCTTAGCGTGTCATGATGCCGCCACTGCCACTACCGCGACACCCACATCGCTGACTTATTATGCCGTGCAGGGAGCGACAAACCCACCAAACCAAACAATCACTGTCTCCAGGAAATCTACGTGGCAAGCTACCATTACGGCTTCCGACAATGCTTCCTGGCTTTCTGTGTCGCCTGCAAAAACTTACATAACTACTAGTGCGAAGTTCGCAGCCGCTGTCAACACGGCAGGGCTCGTGGCAGGCACCTATAAAGCCACCATCACGATCATGGTGGGCACCTGGTGCACAAGAACCGTCTCTGCGACATTAGTTCTCTCCCCGCCCACTACTTCAACACCAACAGCTACAAAGTCGGCAACGCTCAGATGGAACGCAGTCACCGGCACAACCGTAACTGGCTATAAAGTCTATGTCGGCGAGGCACCCCGGCTCTATACACGAACCATTACGGTGGGCACGGTCACATCATCAACCGTGAGCAGCTTGGCTGTTGGCCGAACATACTATTTCGCCGTTACGTCTTATAACGGTGCTGGCGAAAGCACCCCATCCAACGAGGTCAGTAAGACAATACAATAGACTTTTTGCATAACTCCATATTCATGATTCCCCGAGACATGGAATCACAGCTGGGACCTCTCCAGTCAGGGGAAGACCGTCATGGGCATTTAGAGATGTGAAGAGATGCCGGAGGAGATGTTCCCGCGGCCAACCAGGTGGGAAACAAACGGTTGTAGAGGTGGCAGCCGTCTGATGACGCTGGAGTACTGGCGCGAATACCCACCACCGCCAAGCGATTTGGTTTGCCATCGAGCCGTGACGAGCCGGAGCATGCTTAGGCGGAACGCAAGAACCACCGTACCTACACATCAGGCACAGCGACGGCGTGAGCGAACGCACAACTTATCGCAATGTCCGTTGGTGTGAGGACGCGCTGATCAACATTCTGGCGATCACGCCGTCTGGCCTGATCAACGCGACAGTTGTTCAGAAGAGAGTACAGGGTGATCTTGTAAATCCTCCAGCCCCCTGTCGAGGGCCCTCAAAAACACAGTGCCGCCACTACTCAGGCGAGAAAAAACACCACACGCTGAAGACGCCACCCTCCGTCGACAGGGCTACCCTCAGGATCATCTACCTTGCTCACGACACGAGTCACCGTCATAGCGTTCGCCTGTTCAAGGAGTCCAGAATCCAACTGCATCACGAGACGGAAGCCAACGTCGATCTCAGCAACATAAACCTGCGGAAATAAAAAAAGGGCCATCCCTATTACGGGATGGCCCTGCACATTTTTAATTCAACCCCTTTCGATGCGCCCAAGCGTGTAATGAATAACCGATTTCCTCACAAATCGCTTATAGGGTCTTCCGTTCGATTAGCTACGGCCACTCTCATGGCGACAGAGGGGTGGCCCGATCCGTTTGAATTTCCGTGAGGGTCAGCACCCGGTTATAGATCCGCAGCTCGTCAAGCTGCCCACTGAAGGGATTACTGCCGTGCAGATTACCGAGGGTCACCACATGGGTCGCCCCATCCGCTTCCAGTGCCTTGGTGATTGCCGTGATCAAGACCCCATCCACATACATCCGCAGCGTGTTGGTGCTGTCCGCAAACGTCACCGCCACATGGTGCCAGTTCGTGTCCGCGATGGTGCTCGCAAGGGTGTCCCCGGTGCTAAATGATCCGAACACCAACTGATTGTTCGCGTTAAAGTACAGCTCTTTACAGCCAACAACCCAGGTCGTTGCATCACATTTGCTCAGCAGATGCCGTTGGCCGCCGCCCAGTCCGTTACGCTTGACCCAGAGTTCAATCGTGAAATCAGCCGTGCCGAAGTTGTACGTGCTGGGATTGGCCACCGACACCGCATCGTTGACGCCATCGAATGACACCGATTGCCCATAGGTCGCCTGACTTGCCACCCAGAGTGGGCCGTTGACCAGCGTCCCCGTGTGGTTGTTCCCTGAGGCATCCGCCAGCGTCGTCCCACTGCCTTCATTCATCCCCATGGTTGTCACCAAGCCAGTACTCCCTCCTCCACCACTTCCCGTCGTTGCGGAAATACTGGCAGAGCTACTGCGATTCAACGCCCCATCGACGGCCTGAATGCGATAGCTGTAGGTGGTGTTGGCCGCCAAACCGGTGTCGGTGTAACTAGTCGTGCTAATTGTGGCAATCAACACAAAACTGGTGCACCCTGTCCCTTGGCAGCGCAGCACCTCGTAGCCGGCCAGACCACTTCCCCCGTTGTCGGTGGAGGCCGCCCAGGTCAGCGTAATCTGGGTGGTCCCGGTCGTCGTCGCCAGGCCAGTCGGCGCGGTGGGTGCCGTCGTGTCCGCAGCAGTCGTGGTCGTGGCCACGTTCGAATAATTCACACTCACATTGCCGGCGCCATCGACCGCCTTCACCCGGTAACTGTACGCCGTGGAAGCAGCCAAGCCGGTGTCACTGAAGGTGGTCCCGGAGGGAGTCGCGATTTGCGCAAAGGTCGTGCAGCCTAGCCCTTGACAGCGCTCCACGCGATAGCCGGTAACAGCAATGTTGTCGGTGGCCGCCGTCCAGCTGAGATTGATCTGTGGGCCAATGACAGCCGTGGCATTCAATCCCGCCACCGTACTCGGCGGCGTGCTGTCGGTCGATCCCGGGGCGATCGGCGTAGAGCGATCCGTTTGAATTTCCGTGAGAGTCAGCACCCGGTTATAGATCCGCAGCTCGTCAAGCTGCCCACTGAAGGGATTACTGCCGTGCAGATTACCGAGGGTCACCA
>NZ_JBUBKD010000007.1:40514-44377 GCF_054902215.1 Nitrospira sp. CMX1
GAGGCATCCGCCAGCGTCGTCCCACTGCCTTCATTCATCCCCATGGTTGTCACCAGGTTGGTACTCCCACTCCCCCCACCGGTGGTCACAGAAGTGTTCGTGGAATTCAAACTCTGATTCCCACTACTATCCACGGCACGAACCCGATAATTGTAGGTGGTACCGCCCGTCACAGTGGTGTCGCTGTAACTAGCCGTGCCGATACTGGCGATCTGCACGAAGTTGGTGCAGCCTGTGTTTTGACACCGCTCCATGAGATAGGTGACGGAGCCGGAATTGTCGGATGCCCCTGTCCAGGCCAAATTTACCTGTGATGAGCCGATCGGTGTAGCGACAAGTCCAGAGGGATCGGATGGTGGAATGGAGTCGGTCAGGACCGGCAAATTCACGCTGACGGTGCGGCTCAAACCACTGGAATCTGTCGCAGTCAACTGAAATTCATAGGAGTACGTTCCAATGCCATGATATTGAATGGCGACTGAGCCCGTTGCACCGGTGGTGAAGACTTGTGTGTGCGTATGATCGTTGTGATGCAAGAGGATTGTCCAGTTGAGCCCACTCGAGGGAATCGTCCCATCATCCGGATCGGTTGCGGATCCCTGATACGCCACAGTTTGTCCAGGTAAAACGCTAGTGCCATTGATGGGAGACTGAATCGTCGGCGTCGGGGGTACACTCCCAACCGTAACTTTGACCGTCGCAGATGAGCTTTGATTCGCACTCGCGGTGATCGTTAGCTTGGCTGTGAAGGTTTTGACCGTGGCTGAAACATATGTATGAGATGGATTAGCCGCAGTCGAAGTCTGACCGTCTCCGAACTCCCACAGATAAGACACTGAGGTGCTACTCGGAATAATCGAGCCGGCACTGGAGAAATTGACGGTGAGGGGCGAGTACCCGGATGAAGGTGTGGTTGTTGCCACCGCGGATACCCCGTTAAATCGAACGCGAACAACTCGACCCGTGTTAATCTCAACATAGTAGAGCAATCCATCGGGCCCTAACTCTAGGTCGACGGGACCCTGTAGTCCGGTGGCGAAGGGCACGGTACCGGTCATATCGCCAAACTGATTGAAGGTCATTCGCCTGATCCAACCAGCCGCGTAGTCCGAGATAAACCAGGTGTCTCGATAGATATCCGGATAGGCTGTCGCGGTATAGAACGGTCCACCAATAGCAGAATTCCCGACAAATGGTGCACCTGCCGCTTCCGGAATACCCGGGTGAGGATAGGAAATAAGCGGCGGAGTGACAACGGTGCTTGTCAGTGGGCCACATCGAGTCGGAAAAGTGTTTTGGTAGTCAGGCTGGGGGTCGACACCTTCATAGCAGGGCCAGCCAAAATTTTTACCACGTCCTCGAGAAAATTCTTCCCAGGTGTTCCATCCTACATCGCCGATATAGGGTTCCCCTGAGACTGGGTGGAGCGTGAAACGAAAGGGGTTTCGCAAGCCGTAGGAATAGACTTTCGATCTGATCGAATTGGTTCCGTCGTCGAAGGGATTGTCACCCGGGGCGTTTCCATCTTCGGTGATACGTAAGATTTTCCCACGTGGATCGTTGAGGTCCTGTGCAACAAATGCGGATACTTGAGCACCGTCGGCCGTCGTGTCCTCACCATGCCCCACAAAGAGCTTACCGTCTGGGCCAAATCGCAACGTGCCGTTCTCATGATGGTGAAAGTTATTGGGAATGGTCATGAGGACCGTCTCACTATTGGGCAAAGCGACGTCCGGATTTTGGGCATTCGCGATAAACCGGGAGAGCCGTTCAGTCTTCGGACTTGGGTCGTTTGGATCGCCGCCGTTTTCCCGTACATAGATGACATAGACATAGCCATTGACGGCAAAGTTCGGATGTAAGGCCAATCCAAGCATTCCTCGGTCATCGAAGGTGTTGACGTTCGCGCTGATATCCAGAAACGGTGTGGGCAATAACTGGCCATTCTTGTAGATCCTGATCACGCCATTTCGTTGCCAGATAAACATCCGCCCGTCACTCGCCCATGTCACCCCCACTGGAAGAAATTGAGGGAGAGTGGTAACGACTTCCGCGGAGAATCCAGTATCACTAAATGTCTGAGCCTGTGTGGTAAAAGGGCGTAAGGATCCAACACCAAAATAGAGGAGGCTCATCAGGGCAATAACTACAACCTTTGCCTGTAAGCGCTTAGGATAAATAGACAAGCTCATCCAATTTAGCATGGTCTATCCCTTTTCATGAATTATGACAGTTTGGACACATGGTTAAGCTGCGAGTATCGACCACTTCTATTTTTGAGGCTGAGGCCGCCGTGCATGCTATACCAACCAACTACCAGAACGCGAGACCGTAGTTTCTTGGATTCGGTCCTGATGTCTAAGACAAGAGAGCGTGTTGGCTGTGTACTGGCAGGGTGCTGCAGGTATTTCCATGATTGAGTCAGCTTCCCTAGAAGAATACTGCCCAAGCGATTCAATGCTAAACATACCCATTGAAGTACATGTGTATCGATACCACTATTATCCCTACTTTCTTGCCGTTCATGTCGTCACATAGAGCCTTTGCCCACGGCAAAGGACAGGGTCGAATTGTAGAAACCTTAGGTGAGATGCTCGTCAGCATGTGCCGAAATGGCCAGCGGCAACAAAACTTTACCTGCAATTTCTCGGAGACAGAATATAACCTGCAATGATATCACGCCACAACTCGTGCTTAAGTAGGCCCCCCCTTCGCCTCGACTTCCTGTTCTTTATTTCCTCATCACCATCACTGGGTGGCATTGTCTCAGTATCCGCATGAATCCACGCCACTTCGGAATCCATGGTTATAATGATGTTTGGTCACGGCTACGCCCTTCGTTAACATCACTTACCGACTATCTGAAATCATGGGTTCTGCCCCGATTTTACGGACACCTGATCGAAGGTCCATAATGGGCCAGGAGGGTGTCATGATCCAGAGGCGGAAGTTTTCAGCGAAGTACAAGCGGGAAGCGGTGGCGATGTTAGATGGCCCCAGGGTGACCGTGCGCCAACTTGCGGCCGAGCTGGGCGTGGGAGCGAAGACATTGGGGCGTTGGCGACGAGAGCACCGGCAGCATCCCACGCAGGCGTTTGTGGGCAATGGGCGACCCCGTGATGAAGAGCTGAGCCAGTTGCGTCGAGAGCTGGTTTGGGTGACCAAGGAGCGGGATTGTTTGCGAGAAGCGGCAGCGTGCTTCGCGAGAGCGTCGAAATGAAGTTTCGGATGATCCAACGAGGCCGCGACACGCTTCCCATCCGAATGATGTGTCGGTGTTGACGGGTGTCGGCCAGGCGGATATGACAGCTGGGCGACGCGGCCGCCGAGTGCGCGCACGACGGAGAATGCCCGGTTGATGAGGCGCATGCGTGACCTACACACCCAGCACGATGGTGTGCTGAGGAGTCCACGGATGTGGGAGGAACTCTGCTACGCCGGGGAGCGCTGTGGCCGCCATCGGGTCGCCCGCTTGATGCGCCGAGCTGGCTTACAAGGTATGCCGCAGCGACGACGCTGGCGACGGAAGCCCTCCGGTGTCCCACCGGCCGGGACACAGAATCTTATGGAGCGAGATTTCACCGCGACCGCCCTCAACACCAAATGGGTAACGGACAATACATACATCCGCACGGCGGAGCACTGATTGTATCTCTGCATCGTGCTGGATTTGTATTCTGGTCTCGTGGTTGGTTGGTCGATGAGTCCGCAGCAGGACCGCCAGCTTATGGTCCAAGCCGTGTTGATGGCGGTGTGGCAGCGGCCCAGCCGAACGCCAGTCATTCTCCATTCCGATCACGGCTGCTAATGTATGTAGTGCTCCCCTGAAATCAAGCCACCCGAGTTGATTGTTGGGCTCGGTA
>NZ_JBUBKD010000008.1:0-9730 GCF_054902215.1 Nitrospira sp. CMX1
CTCCCCCTCCATTCATCGCGTACAGTGTGAAAGTCACCTCCGCTGAGACATGAACCGATGCACCCTGAACTCCGACGAGCCTATGATGCAGAAATGACCACGGCAGCCAGGCTGTATGATACCGGCGATCTCCAACTTGCGTTTTCCAACCTTGAGCGTGCACATATCTTGGGACAATCGTTTTCGATTGCTCATGCGCGAACGCACTGGTGGATGCTGAAGGTTGGTTTGCGGAATCGAGATGTTGTGGAGATTATGGGCCAGATCCCACGAATTCTGGGAGCCTTGTTCTTTTCAAGAATCTGGGTTCCAATCGGCAACACTGGAGGCGCTCGAGTACCTCCTTTCACGCCGATGCCCATCCCACATGAACTTCAAGCACTCCTTGATCATTATGGACGTAAGGCCAAGAAATAAATAATTTCGTATACCTCATGTAAATATTTCGCTCACTCGATGACCGTGACCTCGCCCATCACAAGTACTATTCATCTCTCAATCCCTCAACGACCGGTTGCCGTGCAGCCCATCGAGCTGGAAAATACCCAGCCACTAATGTGGCTAATATGGCAAGTGCCACAGCCTGGAGGAGTGAGCCGAGTGGAACAATCATCTGAATGGTCCATCCGAATGATTGCCTGTTGATCACTTTGATCAGCAACAGCGACAGCAGCCCCCCCCCAATGAGTCCCAGCGCGATTCCTATCGCACCCAGGTAGATGGCTTCCCAGAGTACCAGTTGCCGGATCTGCGCCGAGCTGCCACCAATGGCCCGGAGGGTGGCGAACTCTCGGCGTCGTTCCAGTACGGAGGTGATGAGGGTGTTCACGATTCCCAACATGGCAATGATAACGGCGATGGTCTCTAAGACGTAGGTCAGCAGAAATGTCCGATCAAAAATCTCAAGGATTTCTTTCCGCAGCTCCGTATTACTGATGACCAATGGCGGAAGTCCGCCGTTGGTCGCGACGCTCAATTGTTCAATGATCTGAGTTCGCACACGATCCAGACTAGCCCGCTCGCGCAAATACACAGGGAAGACGGTCACTAACTCGTCGTGCCACAGCGACTGATAGAGGGCTCGATCCATGAGGAGTTTGCCCCCGTCCGTTGAATAGTCATAAAACACCGCCACGATGGGAAACTGCCTCACACCACCCGGCGTCATGATTTCAAGGATGGATCCTTCCTGCACACCTAACCGGTTGGCTAACACTTCGGAAACGAGCAGGCCACCGATCTCAGCTGCTCGATTGAGGTGCGCCGATGAATCCCCGCTTCGAACCAAATACTGACTCCACTGGGCATGTAGACGCAGATCCCGGGAGACGACCGCCACGCGGTGGCCATTTACTGTCATCCGCACATCGCGGTAGGTATCGACTGCCGCCACTTCAGGAATCGAGGATAGTATGGCCGTCCATGACTGCGGCAGACTTCGTCCGACAGTGCCGATCTCCGTACCACGTAACCAGAGTGACGGTGCCACAACCACATCAGCCAGAACCGTATCGGCGACCCAGACTTCCACGGTATGTCGAAAGCTACGAACCATGACCAATACCCCGATCATGATTGCCAACCCCACCATGAACGCTGAGACGGTGACGCCGTTTCGACCTGGGTTTCTGGACGCATGCTCGACTGCAATCGATCTCATCACCCCATGCAAGCCGGCTGTCGAACCGATTGGTCGACGATGATCTCCCCCCCTCGTCACACACAACGGTGCGACACACGCCAACCCAGCTAAAAGACAGAGCGTCGCGATGTAACCCAAGACCGGAACCCCCTGAATCGGCCCTGGCCAACTGAGGAGTCCTGCCACGCCAAGCAATACGCATCCCATGACAGCGAGACGGCCCACTCGCAACTGCTGACTCGCCTCGTAATCTCCTGGAGCAAGGGCACGAACCGTCGCCGTCCGGCTGGCATCCACACTGGGCCCAATAGCTCCAATCATGGACACCACGCAACCAATAAGGACGCCTTCCAAACCCATCGTGAGCCATGGCCCAGTCCAAAAAGATTCCTCTCCACCGACACTCACCGGAACATAGAGATCCGAGATCGTTCGACTCAACAGCGCGATCAGCTGTTGCGCCAACACCATTCCTGCCACACTTCCGACGAGACCTCCGACAAGACCGAACAGCCCCGCTTCAATAAGAAACAGAACGGCCACCCGTCCCTGAGTCATCCCCACAGCTCGATAGATGCCGATCTCCCGTCGTCTCTGCGCAACAGCAAAGGCCATGGTGTTGTAGATTAAGAACATCCCGACCAACAGGCCGACCCAACTGAGCACCGTGAGATTCAGACGGAAGGCGCGGATCATTTGCTCAACCTGACTTGTCCGGCTTGTAGGCCGCTCCACCGTCACGTGCGGAGGCAGGACAGCTCGCACCTTATCCGCCACCTCCTCGACGGACAGACTTGGAGCGGTCACTACGTCGATCCGATCGACCAGACCGACCATGCCGAAGGTCACTTGAGCGGCAGCGATATCCATGACCGCCAGGCGTTCCCAAGACGAACTCCGATCCGATTCGCCGTGAAGGATTCCCGCAACTCGACAGCGACAGCGAGCGGTCCCGATAAGAAGCTGAACCTCATCCCCGACCGATACCTTCCAGTCGGTCGCCAGCTTGTCCCCCACAAACACCGAGCGCGGGTGGATCATCTCCAGCATCTGGCGTTCCGTCGTCGGCTGACTCACGCGAAATCCCCGAGTATTGAATTCAGCCAACAGATCCAGACCAAGCACTTGTGTTGCCTGGCCAGGTTGATTGTCTTTCATCTGAACGGCTGTTTGAATGATCACGGGGGACACCGAAGTCACGCCGGGCACGGCACGCAGTCGTGTCATGAGTTGCTCATCAAGCCCCGCCTCGCCTCCTGACACTTCCAAAGTGGTAGGGCCGGCGACGGTCAATACCGTTTGCTCGAATGAACGCAATACATCCACATTGGCCGTACGCACGGCGACCGACGCCGACACTCCAAGAGCCACACCACCGATCGTCAGTACGGTCCGCAAAGGCCATTGTCGCAGGTGCGAGATCAGGATGAGAAAAACGACTTTAATGAAGGACAGCATGAAGGTAGATGAAGAAAAACAGCGGGGGACAGGCACTGGGAACTGACCAACCGAAACTGGCAATCCCAACCTCTCTCTGCGAATTTCGTGAGTTTCGTTTACATGATAAAGACCGTTTGCTAGACTGACGCGTACTTATACAGAAGGAGCCCCAATGGCAAGACACTCTACGAAGACAAAAAAAGCGACAAGACATCTCACACCAACCACCCGCCACCCCAAGTCCTCGGTGTCCATCACACCCAGGCAACGTGAAATCTTGCGACTCGTCGCGCTTGGCCATACCAACCGCGAAATCGCCGGATCATTGGGAATCAGCGTGAGGACGGTTGAGGTTCATCGCTTCAACTTGATGCGTCGGCTCAACGTTCGAAACGTGGCCCAGCTGCTACGCCAAGCTTTGCAGCAAAATCTCTTGCCTCGCAATTTCGGCACCAAATGAACCTAAAGTTCCTTGAGGCGTCCGCGGCAATCTTGAATCGATCGGTATCCCTGTCGAGCTAACACCGCCCCGAGTTCTGCCTCTAAACGAGGGAAGACCTCCAACCCCTCCTCTACGAGCACCGTCCCAACCTGAATCGCCGATGCACCACAGAGAATGTGTTCAAAGGCATCACCGCCACCCATCACACCACCCGTGCCGATGATGGGCATCTTTCCTCCAAAAAACTTATAGAAGGCACGGACGTTCGCCAAGGCCACAGGCTTGATGAGTCGCCCGCCCAACCCGCCAAATCCACCTTTCGGCTTGATCACGACCGTCTCCCGTTCCGAATCAACCACCAGTCCATTGCCGACTGAATTGATCAGATTCAGAAAGTCAATTCCACATCGCCCTAGCATAGTCCCCATCACCTGATGATGGGCTGGGTCAAAGTAGGGGGGGAGCTTGACTCCCATAGGAACCGTGATCTTCGGACGTACCTTCTTGAGTACCCGTTCTGAAGCGTCCGCATCATACCCAATCTGAGGCTTACCGGGGATGTTAGGACAAGACAAGTTCACTTCGATAAGATCCGGCTGTGCCGCATTAATCGTTTCGGCAATCGTCGGAAAATCTTCCTCGGTCAGTCCGGCCACACTGGCGATGACGGGCTTACCAAATCGCTTGAGTTGCGGAATCAACTCGGCATACGCCCGATAACCCAGATTAGGCAGGCCCATTGAATTGATGGAGCCGTCAGAAAATCCATAATACCGAGGCTCCGGATTCCCAATACGCGCCTCGATCGTCATCGACTTGGTGACGATCGCCCCTGCGACGGACCGTCCTAGCGCCTCCAGCTCTTCTCTCGTGACACAGAGCGCACCAGCTGCGTTCATAAAACAACTGGGAAACGTCACCCCCGCGATCGTCGTGGAAAAATTCATGATGGCAGCACCGATTGAGCAGAAGAGGCGGTGCGTGACACCAACCTGCCGTCACACATTGCCCAGGTATAGTCAGCCGCCAAAGCCGCCTGTGGACTATGGGTCACCAACAGCACCGTCTGCCCTCCTGACTGTGCGAGCCCCCGTATCAGCGCCATGATCTCTGCCCCTTGATGCGAATCCACATTGCCGGTCGGTTCATCGGCCAAGAGAAGTCGTGGCCGGTGGGCTAATGCCCGCGCAATCGCCACTCGCTGCTGCTCTCCGCCCGAGAGTTCACCCGGGCGATGGCCCCGACGATGGCTCATACCGACCCGTTGCAACAATTCATCGACTCGCGCGGCAATATCACGTCTCGGTTCTCCCCGCAACATTAACGGCAGTGCGACATTCTCCTCAGCCGTCAGCCCATGAACAAGATGGAAGGCCTGAAACACGATTCCGATTGTGTCTCGCCGCATGGTTGTCCAGTCTTGGCTGTTCAGCGTCCTCGTGGACCGTCCATCGATCACAATGTCCCCCGAAGTCGGGTGATCCAGCCCAGCCACAAGATTCAGGAGCGTGCTTTTCCCGCACCCGCTCGGACCGACAAACGCACAGAATTCACCCTCCCGAATCTCAAGATCCACCTCGTGCAACGCCGTCACCATAGCATCACCACGAGAATATGTCTTCGACAGCTGCCTGATCGTGACCATCGGCTCCGCCCACCTTGGAAAAGCCCAGGACGAGATCCCCTAAAACGTGTACTCCTAATAACACAACCCTTCAGAGCAGGACAACCTTGACAGAGCCCATCACTTCGCCATAATGAAACCAGAGTAAGGATTCATCTCTGTCTGCCATGGCCGTTTTTTCTCTGGTCCCACAGTTCCTACGCCGTGCCACACGATTTTTCTTCCCCATTCAGTGTGTGGTGTGTGGGTGCTCGTTGAGCGATGACCTCATGCCCCATTTTTGTACCAACTGCTGGAGCACGCTTCGGCCAATGCCCCCAGCTCGATGCGCCCGATGTGATCGACCGTTTGTTTCGCCGGTGGCCACCACCTACAGTCCCCGACATGTCTGCCCTCCCTGCACCCAACATCCACCCTCCTATACACGAGCCTGGACGCTGTATCCCTATACCCCTCCACTCCAAGACGCGATCCGACTCTTGAAGTACGAGGGGAAAGTGTCCTTGGCGACACCCCTCGCCAAGCTGATGATCAACTCACTTCCCCGACTGGATGCCATCGACCTGATCATCCCAGTACCCTTACACCACGAACGGCTCTGCCAGCGGGAATTCAACCAGGCACTGCTGCTCGCAGACCAGATCGGACGGCATCTGAACATTTCCCTCTCCTATTCCAATCTGGTCCGTACCACTTCCACGCCACCCCAGACGTCCCTCTCTCGTAAAAGCCGGCTCAAAAATCTACGTCACGCATTTGTCGTACGGCATCCAGCTCAACTCATGAACAAACGTATTCTCCTCATTGACGATGTCTTTACCACCGGCACAACCGTCAATGAATGTGCCAAGACCCTGCGCCGATCCGGCTCGGCCGACGTCTTTGTCATCACCTTAGCACGAACCATCGATCAGAATCTGATCCCTGACCGTACGCAATCTCCAGCTCCCTATCCATTGTTCAGTCATTGAAAGGGCACCGTCATGCCGATCTATGAGTACCTCTGCCGAGCATGCAACAGACGCAATGCAATCCTGACATTGACCCCCCATCGGAACGATCCGGCGCTGTGTCGGCATTGTGGCAGTTCGAAGATGGACCGCCTGCTCTCCCGATTCTCCGCTCCCAAATCAGAGGAGGCCAGGCTCGAATCCCTTGCCGATCCCGCCACCCTCGGCGGACTAGATGAATCAGACCCTCGCAGCGTCGCCCGGCTCATGAAGAAAATGGGACAGGAGTTGGGTGAAGACGTCAGCGACGTCGAAGCCATGCTGGACGAACCGAGCGGAGACGACACAGCAGGTTCCCCTACCGACGACCTCTGACCTGTCCCGTCATATATTTTCACTTGACTTTCTTCTACCGGCATCTAGAATACCTTCATACTAGAGGAAGGCTGTGAGCTCTGGGACGAGGTGAAGTGATGGCCAAGATTCCCAAGAACGAGCTGATGACAGCTGAAGATACCTGCCGCTTCCTCAAGATGACACAGCCGACACTCTATCGGTATCTTCGGAGCGGGCAGATCCCTGCGTTCAAGCTCGGTAACGAATGGCGATTCGTTCGTATGGATCTTGAACAATGGATCCGAGACGGCGGAATCAGACCTTCCGTCAATTCCTAAGCTAGAGGGGTACGATGTTCGCCGGCGAATATCTTTGCAAAGTGGATGAAAAAGGGAGGTTTATCGTCCCCTCTCCAATCCGCGAGCAGATTGAAGCCGAGGGCCAGTCGGTGATGTTCTTGAAAGGCCCTGAGCAATCGCTCCTGATCTATTCGATGAAAGAATGGGGGAAGGTCCTGGAGCGAACGAAGTCGTCGTTGGATGAAGACCAGAGCCGACTGTTCATGCACTTTATCGTCTCAGAGGCCGGCTCATCAGAGATCGATAAGACCGGTCGGATCTTGATCCCTGGCCGGTTACGAAAGCTGGTCCCAGTGGATGAAGAGCAAGAGATCATCCTGGTCGGCCTCTACCACCGCATGGAACTCTGGAATCCCAGCGACTGGCGTCGGTATATTGCCCGTACGGAAGATCGATATGAACAGAACATGGCTAAGATCGTGAATCTTCTCTAGCCTCATGCCATCACGCCAGCGACGGAACATTGCATTCTCCTCCAGTGCCTTTTTCTCAAACACAAGCCGACGTCGCAAAACGCGTGCTGGACTCCGGTTTATTTCTACCGGCTCGCTGAAGCCCTCTGCCGATTCCGCCACATCGATTCGATCAAACACCATCACCACCGACCACATTCCACCTCACCCCGCGATGATCACCGCCAACAGCCTGACGCTTACGTTACCGGTCCCCCCCAGCATCAATCATCAATATGCCACGGTAAACGGACGCCGACTGCTCTCCTCCAAGGGTCGTGCCTATAAGGAGGAGGTTGCTCAACAGGTGTGGGTGGTCTTGGCTCAATCACCCTCTGCACGAGCCTTTCGAGACCGCCTGCGATCCGGCCCACTCGCCCTCTCGATCCAGTTCTTTTTTGCCACGTCATTGCGGCGCGATCTGGATGGAGGACTCAAAATCGCCCAAGACGCCGTCTGTGAGGGTCTCGGCGTCAACGACAATCGTATCACCGAGACCCATCTCTACAAGCACGTCGACAAGACGAACCCCCGGATTGAAGTCGCTCTTTCCTGCCTCCTCCCCTCACCGCACGAGTGCTGACAACGAGCTTCCTCTTTCGCTCCGCTACAGTTCTCTTCACATCCTGCCGATAGCGTAAGAAGCCATCGACATCAGAGTATTCTCGAAATCATTTTTCTATGCCAACGACGCGCGTTCCCATCAGCGAACTGCAGATCGGAATGTACGTTGCTGCCTTAGACCTTCCCTGGTACCGGTCCCCCTTCCTTCGTCATTGCTTCAAAGTGGAAGGCCACGCACAAATTGAGAAGTTGCTCCGCGCCGGGGTTAAGACGGTCGAGATCGATCTTGACCGTGGGATCGCCCCTCGCCCACCGCAAGCCACGGCAGACCAACAACCAGCCCTGCTCCACACACAGTCAGTTCCACACAAAAAACCGATCAAAACACTTGCCCAACTCAATGAAGAATATGCTCAAGCCACCCTGGCGAAACAGCAACTCACTCACTCTGTTCAATCTGTGTTCACACGGATTACCAGTACTGGAACGGTCAATCCTCAACAGGCCGCTGACGCAGTCCACGAAATCACGATTGTGACCAGAACGCTCACCCCGTCATCCATCTTCATGGCATTGAGTCAGAATCGAGCCGGCGACCCAATGCTCAGTCAGCATGCCCTCACCACCTGTACGTTGGCACTGATCCTCGGACAAACATTTCAGTACAACCCCTTGGAGCTGCAAGAACTGGCGACGGCCGCGCTCCTACATGACATCGGACTGCTGCAAGTTGACCCCACCCTCCTTCGCCTAGCCCATGCCGACCAACGCCTTTCCCCATCTCAGCAGTGCGAGTTTGAGACCCACCCACGTGTCGGTGCACGCACATTACAACAAGCAGGCGGCATCGAGATGCCCGTCCTCGAGCTGATCGCCAACCATCACGCCTATCTTGATGGCAGCGGCTATCCGAAAGAAACACGGGGAGCATGTACCTCAGACCGCACTAGAATCCTCATGATCGTCGATCGGTATGATGAATTGCTGAACGGGTTTAGCGGAGCCACCCCGCTGCCTTCACACCGAACATTTCAGCAGCTCTACCAAGAAGCGCGACAGAACAAGCTCGATCAACAATTCTTGTCGGAATTTATTGGGTTAGTGGGTATTTACCCGGTGCATAGTCACGTGCGGCTGAACACAAAAGAGCAAGGCGTGGTGACGACGCTGAATCAAGAGGCACTGCATCAGCCGATCGTCACCATCACGCATCAGCCGGAAGGCACGACCTATCCAGACCCGTTCACCGTCAATCTAGCGGACCAACCCAATGAGCCTCAGCCTCGTGCCATCGAAGCGGTCATCGATACATGAAGCAGTCGCGAGAAGACCACCAACTTGCAGCCCCTCACACTTGAGGGAAGCACTCGTCTCGCCAGTCCCTACCGTCGTTGCGCTATCGCCTGTCTGGTAGGCCTCGCGCTGCAGTACGGCAAGACTCTCCTGAACAGATCGGTGATCTCCTCGCCACATCCTTCACCGTCCTGCGCCTCCTGACCCCGCTCAAGATGTCCTATGATGTGGCGAAGAAACGAGCGGAGCCGTACACGAAGATAGTGGAAGAGTTTCCAGAGATGCGGCGAGACACACTGGTGCTAGTGAAAAAAGCGGTGGAAGGGAAGCGAAAGGCGCCCCTGACGATTCGAGCCCTACGAACCGCCCTACAGGGTGCGGATATCCTGCTCCCCTTGAAATGGAGACCACCTTCACGACATGGTCCTAAGCGGACCGAGGAGGTGGCGAGATGGCAACAGAGACAACCGAACCAATCGAGCGCTGGACGGCCAAGCGGCGTGTCGCACTGGTGATCAGCCTCCTGAAGGGCAAGACCTCCGTGGCGGAGGCAGCCCGGACGCATGGGCTCACCGTGGCGGAGGTCGAAGGTTGGCGGGAGAAGTTTCTGGCCGGAGCCGAGAACGCA
>NZ_JBUBKD010000009.1:0-9716 GCF_054902215.1 Nitrospira sp. CMX1
GGTGCATGACAAAGAACTGGTACGTCATACATACGTACGCGGGTTTTGAGGGGCGCGTGAAGACCAGCCTCATGGAACGTGCGAGTCAAATGGGGCTTGTGGAGAAGGTCGGGCAGGTCCTTGTTCCGACGGAGGATGTGATTGAAATCAAGGATGGGAAGCGACGGACCTCCCGTCGGAAGTTCTTTCCGGGGTATGTTTTGGTAGAGCTGGAGTCTCCGCTGGCTGATGAGACGCTCCAGATGATTAAGGAGACCCCCAAGGTGACGGGATTTGTCGGAGGAGGAGTTGTGCCGACGCCGCTTACCGATGAGGAAGTCGAGTCCTTGCTCAAACAAGTTGATGCAGGTCAGGCGGAACCGCGTGAGCAGGTCAAATTCATTAAGGGTGATAATGTCCGTATTATCGATGGTCCGTTCCTGGGGTTCAATGGTGCAGTGGACGAGGTCGATCAGGATCATAGTCGATTGAAGGTCATGGTCAGCATCTTCGGTCGGTCAACCCCAGTTGAATTGGGATTCCTGCAGGTTGAACGGATTTGAAGAGCGATGAGCTGACAGCTCATCGCTGACCGCTAAGGAGAAAGTCATGGCAAAAGAAGTCTCGGCGCAGATTAAGTTGCAAATTCCGGCTGGTAAGGCCAACCCTGCTCCTCCCGTAGGTCCTTCGTTGGGTCAGCACGGCGTCAACATTATGGAGTTTTGTAAGCAGTTCAATGCGAAGACTCAGAAGGAAGGGGACAGTATCATCCCTGTGGTGATCACAGTCTATAAAGATCGTACTTTTAGCTTCATTATGAAGACCCCTCCGGCTTCGGATTTGCTGAAGAAAGCGGCCGGGGTCATTAAGGGCTCTGGTGTGCCACAGAAGGATAAGGTGGGGAAAATCACCCGGCAGCAGCTGAATGAGATCGCGCGTAAGAAAATGGGTGATCTGAACGCGGCTGATGTGGAGGGGGCGACGAGGATCATCGAGGGGACTGCGCGCAGCATGGGCATTGTGATCCAAAGTTAATTTCTGGACCGAAGGAGCGGTAGGCTATGGGAAAGAAGATGAATGCGGCGCTTCAGAACGTTGAGCCGCGTGTCTATGGATTGCGTGAGGCGGTTGAAGCCGTGAAGCGCTCGGCATTTGCGAAGTTTGACGAGTCGGTTGATCTAGCGCTTCGCCTCGGGATTGACCCCAAGCGTTCGGATCAATTTGTCCGAGGAACGGCGGCGCTTCCGCATGGGACAGGGAAAAGGGTTCGGGTATTGGTCTTTGCGAAGGGTGAAAAGGAACAGGAGGCACGCCAGGCGGGAGCCGACTATGTGGGTGCGGATGATTTGATGGAGAAAATCAAGGGCGGCTGGATGGAGTTTGATTGTGCCATTTCTACGCCGGACTTGATGGCGTCCGTCGGCAAGCTTGGGAAGGTGCTCGGACCTCGTGGTTTGATGCCGAATCCGAAGACCGGCACGGTTACCTTCGAAGTCGGGAAAGCTGTCTCTGATATTCGGAAGGGGCGTGTTGAGTTTAAGGTCGAGAAGGCTGGTATCGTGCATGTGCCGGTTGGAAAGGTGTCCTTTGAGCCGGAAAAGCTCTACGACAATGCATCAGCCATCCTCGAATCTGTCATCAAGGCAAAACCTGCCTCCTGCAAAGGGCGCTATCTCAAGAGTGCCACGATTACGAGCACGATGGGACCGGGAGTGAAGTTGGATACCATCGCACTGACGAAGCAGTGGAGTTAGACGAAGGACGTCGTCTGTCACTTAGCTGGTCGGGGAGGCCCGGTAGGTCCTGATTGATTCGTGGTGGGTGACGAATCCTCGAAGAAGGAGAGCGATGAAGAAGGAAGAAAAAGTTACGACGGTGGCGGCTTTGGCCGAAAAATTCGGTCGAGCCAGACTGGCTATCTTGACGGAATGCGTCGGTCTTCCTGTCAATGAGGTCACTGAGTTGCGCAAGCAACTCCGGGGAGTTAAGGCTGAGTACCGAATCGTGAAGAATACGCTCGCGGCTCGTGCTGCTGAGGGGACGGCATTGGCTGGGCTCAAGCTGCATCTCAAGGGTCCGACTGGTGTCGTCATTGGGTATGATGATCCTGTGTTGCCGACCAAGGTCCTGAAGGATTTTATCGGAGCCGAGAAACGGGAAGAGAAGATTAAGATGACGGCCGGAGTGCTGGAAGGCAAGCTCCTTCAGCCGGCTGATCTGGTGGCTGTCGCGAAGCTGCCTAAGAAGGAAGTTCTTGTCGCGATGTTGCTCTCGGCCATGCAAGGGCCGATTCGTGGTGTTGTGTATACGTTGAGTGCGGTGTTGTCGAAATTTGTCAGAGTCATTGCAGCCATTCAGGATAAACGGAAAGGAGAAGGGGAGATGCCAGCTACAGAAGGAAAATTGTCACAAGAGGAATTGATCAAGGCAATCGAGGGGATGAGCGTGCTCGATCTAGCCGAACTTGTCAAGGGGCTGGAAACGCGATTCGGGGTCACGGCAGCCGCACCAGTTGCGGTGGCGGCGGCACCGGCGGCAGGTGGTGGGGCAGCTGCTCCGGCTGAAGAAAAGACGGCATTCGATGTCATTCTGGCATCTGCACCGGCAGATAAGAAAATTCAGATCATTAAGGTGGTGCGAGAGCTTACCAGTCTTGGACTGAAGGAAGCGAAGGATCTGGTTGAGGGAGCTCCAAAGCCTGTTAAGACTGGGGTTGCCAAAGAAGAGGCGGATACGATGAAGAAGAAGCTCGAAGAAAGCGGTGCAAAAGTCGAAGTGAAGTAGGGATACCATTCGTTATAGTCACTGGTCATTGTGCATTGGGGGAAGGTTGATCACCGTCGGCCTGTCGCTCTGTGTCATGACCGGTGACTGCTGTTCACCGCCAACCAGTGTGGAGGAGTAGGAATGTCCGAAACGACTCTGCAGGAGTTCGTCGAGCGGAAAGATTTTTCACGCATTCGAACCAATATCGATATTCCAGATCTGATCGAAATTCAGAAGCGTTCCTATGAGGAGTTTCTGCAATTTGAGGTCGAACCGGACCGCCGGAAAGATTATGGATTACAGGCGGCGTTGGCCAGCGTGTTCCCAATCCCGGACTATAACAACACGGCTGTGCTCGAGTTTTCGAGTTACACCTTAGGTGCGCCAAAGTACGATGAGCGCGAATGTCTTGAGCAGGGCATGACGTTTGCCGTTCCGTTGAAATTGCGTGTGCGCTTGGTCGTGTTTGATAAGGAGGATAAGGGGCCCCGGAAGAAGGTGCTCGATGTGCGGGAGCAAGAGGTCTATGTCGGTGAATTGCCGCTGATGACCGAACGGGGAACTTTTATCGTCAACGGAACTGAACGAGTCGTCGTCAGTCAGCTCCATCGGTCGCCTGGGGCCTCCTTTACTCATGATAAGGGGCGTACGCATGCGAGCGGGAAAGTCTTGTATTCGGCGCGCATTATTCCCTATCGAGGCTCATGGCTCGATTTCGAGTTTGATGCCAGGGACATTCTCTATGTCCGGATCGATCGTCGGCGGAAAATGCCCACCACCATTTTGTTGAAGGCATTCGGATTTTCAAGCGATGATTTGCTCAAAATGTACTATCCCGTGGAGGAGATTCGGGTCTCGAAGGGCAAGATGTTCCGCAAGCTTGATCCGGAGATTCACCATGGACTTCGGTGCTCGGCAGAGGTGACGGATAAAAACAGCAAGGAGCCGTTGGTTCGGGAAGGGGCGAGGCTGACAAAGGGGATGATCGCCAAGCTCAAGGCGTCTGGAGTGAAAGAGATTCCCATGCTGCCCGGGGAGTTGGTGGGGCGCGCCGTTCTGACGGAGGTGGTCGATTCGCAGAAGAACAAGCTGGCTGAGAAGAATCAGCGGTTGACTGCCGAGATCGTGGAGCAAATCGTTGAAAGTGATGTCGAGGAGTTTAAAGTTATTTACCTTGATATGGCCACCGCTACGCCGGTCATTCTCGATACGTTGGAGATGGAGAAGATTGGGTCAAAAGAAGAGGCGATGGTTGAGATCTATCGCCGACTTCGCCCGGGTGAGACTCCGTCGGTCGATACCGCGCGGGCCTTGTTCGATAATCTTTTCTTGAATTCCAAGCGATATGATCTCTCGCCAGTCGGTCGTCTTAAGCTCAATAAGAAGCTTGGTTTGGATTTGCCGCTTGAACAGCGGACGCTCACGGCACAAGACATCGTGGAAGTCATTCGCTACCTTGTGAATCTAAAGATCGGGAAGGGTGAAATCGACGACATCGATCACTTGGGCAATCGCCGTGTACGATCCGTTGGTGAGCTGCTCGAGAATCAATTTCGGCTGGGGCTCGTTCGGATGGAGCGCAGTATCAAGGAACGGATGAATCTCCTCGATATGGAAACCGTACTTCCGCACGACCTGATCAACGCCAAGCCGGTGGTGGCGGCAGTCAAGGAATTCTTCAGCAGCAGCCAGTTGTCTCAATTTATGGATCAAACCAACCCTCTGGCTGAGATTACGCATAAACGCCGCCTGTCCGCGCTTGGCCCTGGTGGGTTGACCAGAGAGCGTGCCGGGTTCGAGGTCAGAGACGTGCACCCATCCCACTATAGTCGTATTTGCCCAATTGAAACGCCGGAAGGTCCAAATATCGGGCTAATTACGTCCCTGGCGACCTATGCGAGGATTAACCAATTTGGATTCATCGAGGCACCCTATCGGAAAGTTGTGAAGGGGCGGGTGACGGATGAAATCGAGTTTCTTTCGGCGATCGAAGGCGACAAATACATTATCGCTCAGGCGAACTCGAAGCTGGATGGGGCTGGCAAGTTAGTCTCGGAAACCGTGTCTTGTCGCCATGGTGGAGACTTTGTCTTAGCCGCGCCGGATAAAATCGAGTATATGGATGTCTCGCCAAAGCAGGTGGTGAGTGTCGCTACGGCGCTCGTGCCGTTCTTGGAGCATGACGACGCCAACCGTGCGTTGATGGGTTCCAACATGCAGCGGCAGGCTGTTCCCTTGATCACGTCCGAATCCCCCTTGGTCGGAACGGGGATGGAGGCTGTGGTTGCCAGAGACTCCGGATACGTGATCCAAGCTCGACGGCCCGGGGTTGTCGAGAGTGTCGACGCGACTCGTATTGTGGTGCGGGCTGAATCAAAGGACGGCAAGAAGGGGAAAGATTCTGGGCTGGATGTGTACGATCTGATTAAGTTTCAACGGTCAAATCAAAACACCTGTATTACGCAAACTCCGGTGGTTCGAATCGGTCAGCCTGTCAAGAAGGGGCAGGTGCTCGGAGACGGACCGGCGATTGATCGCGGAGAATTGGCACTGGGGAAGAACGTGCTTGTCGCGTTCATGCCCTGGGGGGGCTATAACTTCGAAGACGCGATCTTGCTCAGTGAAAAGTTGGTTCGTGAGGATGCGTTCACCTCTATTCATATTGAAGAATTTGAGGTGGAGGCTCGGGACACCAAGTTGGGGAAGGAAGATGTGACACGAGATATCCCCAATGTCGGCGAAGAGGCTCTGAGGAATTTGGACGAGAGCGGCATCATTCGCATCGGTGCCGAAGTAAAGCCGGGCGATATTCTCGTGGGCAAGGTAACGCCAAAAGGTGAGACGCAATTGACTCCGGAAGAGAAGTTGCTCCGAGCGATCTTCGGTGAGAAAGCTGGTGATGTGAAGGACACCTCGCTCACCGTGCCTCCCGGCGTTGAAGGCATTGTCGTCGACGTGAAGATCTTTTCGCGCAAGGGGCTTGATAAGGATGAGCGCTCGAAGAGTATTGAGACCGATGACCAAATGAAGCTGCAGCGTGATCACCATGAAGAGCTGCGGATCATCGATGAAGAGAAGACGAAGAAGATTCGGAAGCTCTTGCTCGGCAAGGTGGTGGGGCGCGATCTGATGGATCCTGAAAGCGGCGATGTCATCTTGAAGAAAAAGGGGAAATTGACCGCAGAGATCCTGAAGCGATTGCCCGACGACACGGTGCGGCACATTATCCTGAGCGATCCTGACGAGCAAAAAGAGCTGGAGGATGTCGAGCGGAGGGCAAAGGAGCAGATTGAAATACTTCAAACGCTGTATGACGAAAAGGTCGGCCGACTAAAACGCGGCGACGAGTTGCCTCCAGGCGTCATCAAGCTCGTCAAGGTGTATATTGCGATGAAGCGCAAGATTCAAGTCGGCGATAAGATGGCCGGGCGTCATGGTAACAAAGGTGTCGTGTCTCGCGTGTTGCCGGAAGAAGACATGCCCTATTTACCTGACGGGACTCCGGTCGAAATTGTGCTGAACCCGCTTGGTGTGCCGTCTCGTATGAACGTGGGGCAGATCCTGGAAACCCACCTCGGATGGGCTGCAAAGGCATTGGGTGTGAAGGTGGCGAGCCCGGTATTTGATGGTGCTTCTGAGAAAGAAATTAAGGAATTACTCAAAAAGGCGAAGCTGCCAATGAGTGGCCAAGCGCATCTCGTTGACGGAAAAACTGGAGAACCGTTTGGGAGTCCGGTGACCGTTGGGTACATGTATGTGCTCAAGTTGCACCACTTGGTGGACGACAAGATCCACGCGCGGTCCATTGGCCCTTATTCGCTTGTGACGCAGCAGCCGTTGGGCGGGAAAGCCCAATTCGGAGGCCAGCGCTTAGGAGAAATGGAAGTGTGGGCTCTGCAGGCGTATGGAGCGGCGTCGACGTTGCAGGAATTTCTCACGGTCAAGTCCGACGACGTCCCTGGACGATCTCGTATGTACGAAGCGGTGGTCAAGGGTGAACCCTTCCTAGAGCCAGGGTTGCCCGAATCGTTCAATGTGTTGGTCAAGGAGTTGCAGAGCTTGGGGCTTGATGTCGAATTAGTCAAGACGCAAGACTAACCGCTTGTGTGTCGGCGAGTGGCCGGCATCAGAGGAGGTCATTACCTTGGAAGGCGTATATACATTATTTGAAAAGCAGCGGGATTCTGTCTCGTTCGATTCGATGCGCATTCGCATCGCCTCGCCCGAGAAGATCAGGTCCTGGTCCTATGGTGAAGTCAAAAAGCCTGAGACAATCAACTATCGATCTTTTAAACCGGAAAAGGATGGGCTCTTCTGCGCCAAGATTTTTGGCCCGACGAAGGACTGGGAGTGTAATTGCGGAAAATATAAGCGGATGAAACATCGCGGAATCGTCTGCGATAAATGCGGCGTTGAGGTGATCCAATCCAAGGTCCGTCGTGAGCGGATGGGGCATATCGAATTAGCCGCACCTGTCGCCCATATTTGGTTTCTGAAAGGTGTGCCGAGCAGGATCGGTACCCTGCTTGATATGAGTCTGAAGCAGTTGGAGAAGATTCTCTACTTTGAAAGCTACGTGTGTGTGGATCCTGGTTCAACGGATCTGTCGGAAAAGGAGCTGGTTCCCGAGGATAAGTTGCGCACGCTTGTTTCGGAGTATGGGGCGAGCGGGTTTAAGGTCGGGATTGGAGCTGAGGCTATCCGTGACTTGTTGCGGAAAATCGACATCAATGCGTTATGGGATGAATTGCAAGTAAAAGCCAAGGCATCCACATCCGCGGCAATGAAAAAGAAGTACGCGAAACGCCTGAAGGTGCTTGAAGCCTTCCGAAAGTCGGGGAATAAGCCGGAATGGATGATCATGGATGTCATCCCTGTCCTTCCACCAGAACTGCGTCCCTTGGTTCCGCTGGATGGGGGACGATTTGCCACCTCCGACTTGAATGATCTCTACCGGCGTGTGATTAATCGCAACAATCGGTTAAAACGCTTGATGGAGCTGAAGGCGCCGGGCGTTATCATTCGGAATGAAATGCGAATGCTCCAAGAAGCAGTCGACGCCCTCTTTGATAATGGGCGACGTGGACGTGCCATTCGTGGGCCAAACAAGCGACCACTGAAGTCGTTGAGCGACATGCTCAAGGGAAAGCAGGGGCGGTTCAGGCAGAATCTGCTTGGGAAACGCGTCGATTATTCAGGTCGTACGGTTATCGTCGTCGGGCCGGAGCTGCGTCTTCATCAATGCGGGTTGCCCAAGAAAATGGCGCTGGAATTGTTCAAGCCGTTCATCTTCCACAAGCTGGAAGCACGAGGAGCGGCAACGACCATTAAGAGCGCGAAGCGGTTGGTGGAGAAGGAGCGTCCGGAAGTCTGGGACGTGCTGGATGAGGTCATTCGGGAACATCCGGTCTTACTGAATCGGGCGCCAACACTCCACCGACTGGGCATTCAAGCCTTTGACCCTGTGCTGGTGGAAGGGAAGGCGATTCGCTTGCACCCGCTCGTCTGTGCGGCGTTCAACGCCGACTTCGACGGAGATCAGATGGCGGTCCATGTGCCGTTGTCTGTCGAGGCACAGGTCGAAGCGCGTGTTTTGATGATGTCTATCAACAACATTCTTTCACCGGCTAACGGCAAACCGATCGCGGTGCCGTCGCAAGACATGGTGTTGGGATGCTATTGGTTGACCAAAGAACGACTTGGGGCGAAGGGTGAGGGGAAAGTTTTTGGGTCGCCTGAAGAGGTTCGTATTGCCTTTGATGCGCGTGAAGTGGAAGAGCATGCGCGAATCAAGGTGCGTTTGGCCGGCTCACTGGTGCAGACGACGGTCGGTCGGGTGCTGCTGTCAGAAATTCTCCCGTCGGGGTTGCCGTTCGCCAACGCGAATAGGCTCATGACAAAGAAGGAGATGACCAAGCTGATCGATGCGGTCTATCGTCAGACCGGCCATCGCGATACGGTCGAATTTCTGGATAAGATCAAGGATATCGGCTTTACCTATGCCACAAAGGCTGGATTGTCGATCTGTATCGATAATATGCACATTCCCAGTAAGAAGGAAGACTTCATCGGGAAGGCACAGCGAGAGGTGAATGAGATCGAGAAGCAGTATTCTGAGGGGTTGATCACAAACGGAGAGCGATACAACAAAGTTATCGATATTTGGGCTCACGTTACAGAGCAGGTTTCAAACGAGATGATGAAAGAGCTCGGAGCCGGAGGTGATCCCGGAAAAGCCGAATCATTTAACCCTATTTTCATGATGGCTGATTCCGGTGCGCGCGGAAGCTCGCAACAAATTCGTCAGCTGGGCGGGATGCGCGGCCTGATGGCGAAACCATCAGGTGAGATCATCGAAACGCCGATTACGGCAAATTTCCGTGAGGGCTTGACGGTATTGCAGTATTTCATCTCGACTCACGGTGCTCGTAAGGGTCTTGCTGATACTGCGCTGAAGACCGCCAATTCAGGGTATCTGACTCGTCGGCTGGTCGACATCGCCCAGGACGTCATTATTCATGAAATTGATTGTGGAACACGCGACGGCATTACGGTCAGCGCGCTCGTGGAAGGCGGAGAGATCATTCAACCGTTGGAAGAGCGTATTCTTGGCCGCTTGGCGGCGGAAGACATTCGTGACCCTGTCACAGGGGAAATTATTGTCTCCTGGAATGAAGAGGTTACTGAGGATCTGACGAAGTTGGTTGTTGAGGCCGGAGTGGACCGCGTCAAGATTCGATCAGTCCTGACCTGTCAGTCCCCACGCGGGGTGTGTCGGGCATGCTACGGGCGTGACTTAGCGCGAGGGCGTCTGGTCGAGAAAGGTGAACCAGTCGGCGTGATCGCAGCTCAGTCAATCGGAGAGCCTGGGACCCAGCTCACCATGCGGACGTTCCATATCGGTGGTACGGCCAGCAAGGTGGTGGAGCAGACGGTGCTCGAGGCCAAGCATGCTGGGCGAATCAAGTTTA